>JACPZV010000063.1 GCA_016195295.1 Acidobacteriota bacterium | reverse complement strand
TGTCCGTCACGCGCGTGACGATCGTTGGCGGGCCCGCGTACTGCAAGCGAACGTTGCCGTGCTCCGGCAACGCGCTCAACGCCTCTGCAGTCGCGCTCGTCACCGCCGCGACGACGCGCGCGGCATCAGGCCCGACGATGGCGATCTGCTCGAACGTGCCGGTCACGTCGCCGAGCTGCACGTCCTCGGAAAAGATGAACTGATCGAATTTCGCCAGCACGCCCTCCTTCACCTCGCGCGCCATCGTCAGCAACATGACGTCGCCCAGCTCGTAGACGCGCAGATCCGCAATCATGCGACCCTGCGGTGTGAGATACGCCGCGTAGCAGCCCTGCCCCGCCTTCAGCGCGACAACGTCGTTGGTCAACAGACCTTGAAGGTACGACGCGCGGTCCGCGCCGGAAACCACGACACGAGCGAGGTCGCTGCGAGTCAGAAAGGCCGCGCGGTGGCGCGCCGCGTCGTAAGCGTCAGCGGAAACAGCGGGAATCATGATGGTATTCTTACGTATGCGCTCTGCCCATTTTATCCGCGCCTCGCTCGTGGCGCTGGCGCTCCCCGCGCCGCACGCCGCGCGGGCGCAAACGCCGATCTTGCTGGCGCCGGGCGAAGCCTCATTCACCACCTTCATTCGCTCGATCCCGATCGGGACCGAGCAGGTCACCATTTCGCGCAACGCCGACGGCTGGACGATCGCCAGCACCGGCCGCCTCGCGCCGCCCATAGACGTCGTCGCCAGACGGCTGGAAGTGCGTTACAACGCCGACTGGCATCCGATCGAGTTCACCTTCGACGGCACGCTGCGCGGGCAGACGCAAACGGTTCACACGCTTTTTGAAGGCGGCCGCGCGACGAGCGATGTCTTCGCCAACAACCAGTCGGCGCAGAAAGTCGACACGATCGATCCGAGCGCGCTCGTCGTCATGGCCAACAATTTCTTCGGGCCGTACGAAGCCGTCGCCGCGCGACTGAAGACCGCGGCGGCCGGCACGGACATTCCGGTCTACGGCCCGGCGCAGCTGTCGTTCGCGATCCGCGTCGGCGAATCGTCCGCGGCGCCGATTCAGACGACGGCCCGATTGATCAACGCGCGGCGGACACAGATCACGCTGATGCTGCCTGGCGCGCCGCTGGACGGCGAGCTCTGGACCGACGAGAGCGGCCGCATGATTCGCTTCAGCGTGATCGCGCAGTCGCTCGACGTCGTGCGCGACGATGTCGCGGCCGTGTCGTCGCGCAGCGTGTCGATCTCCCGGCCGAACGACGAGCCGGCGAAGATTCCGGCGAACGGATTCATTCTTGCCGGCACGCTCTCCAGGCCGCTGCAGACGTCGACGACGGCGAAAGTGCTGCCCGCCGTGGTGCTCGTGGGCGGCAGCGGTCCGACCGATCGCGACGGCCTCGCGTTCGGCATTCCGCTTCTCGGCCAGGTGGCCGGCGCCATCGCCGACGCCGGCTTCATCGTCGTGCGCTACGACAAGCGCGGCATCGGTCAGAGCGGCGGCCGCGCGGAGTCCGCCGGCCTGGCGGACTACGCGGAGGACGCGCGCGCGGCGGTCAAGTGGCTGTCGAATCGAAAAGACGTCGACAAGAAGCGCATCGTCGTGATCGGCCACAGTGAAGGCGGCGCCGTCGCGCTGATCGCCGCGTCGAAGGACAAGTCGATCGCCGCCGTCGGTCTGCTCTCGACCAACGGCGTCACGGGCGCCGAGCTCGTGCTCGCGCAGCAGGCGCACCAGCTCGATCGCCTGAAGCTGTCGGCCGAAGAGCGGCAGGCGAAAGTCGATCTGCAGAAAAAAATCCACGAGGCCGTGCTCACCGGCAAGGGATGGGAAGCGCTGCCGAAGGAAGTGGTCCGCCGCCAGGTGGACAACCCGGAATTTCAGAGCATTCTCGCCAACGATCCTGCGAAAGTTCTTCCTGAAGTTCGCCAGCCGATCCTGATCGTGCAGGGCGAGCTCGACACGCAGGTGGAGCCGTCGAACGCCGACACGCTCGACGCGCTGGCGAAGAGGCGGAAGCATGCGCCGGCGGTCGAGATAATCAAAGTGCCGGGCGTGAATCATCTGCTCGTGCCGGCGACGACGGGCGAAGTCGAGGAGTACGGCTCGCTGAAGGACAAGACCGTCAGTCCGGCCGTGACCCGGGCAATCGTGACATGGCTGAAGAAGACGCTCTCGGCCGCGCCTTAGCGATCACGCGTGCGTACATCCAGTCGCGCGGCGACCGTCCCGTGTGGCCGACGGCTACGCTCGACGAACTGCGTGCCATGCTCGGCGGTACGCTCCCCGCGAATCCCATCGATCCAACGGATGTGATTGACGCGCTCGCCCGCGCGGCCGAGCCGGGCATCGTCACGACCACCGGCCCGCGCTATTTCGGATTCGTGACCGGCGGCGCGCTGCCCGCGACCGTCGCGGCCGAGTGGCTCACGGCGACTTGGGATCAGCCCGCCACGCTGTACGTCATGTCTCCTGCCGGGGCGGTGGTGGAAGAAGTCGCCGGCGCGTGGCTTCTCGATCTGCTCGGGTTGCCGTTGACGGCCAGCGTCGGCTTCGTGACCGGCTGTCACATGGCGAACTTCAC
>JACPZV010000298.1 GCA_016195295.1 Acidobacteriota bacterium | reverse complement strand
GATCGCGGCAATCCTCGAGTATCTCGATCACTACAATCAATCTCCTCGTCCCTTTGTCTGGACGAAAGATGCCAATACCATTTTGGCGAAAATTGACCGCGCGAAATCTTGTCCTAAAGTGTCAAACGCATGAGACTAGTGTTCGGCCTGGATAGAGCAGGGCACGCGTGGTCCCGCCGAATGGATGCGAGGCCAAGGACGCGACCCTGGTCGTCACCGTTCAAGAGCGTCGGAACCGTCAGGTCAGAAAGATGTGCAAGGCGATGGCCATCGGTCGCGCGCCTCAGGCGCGTCGCCATCGGGCCGATCAGGGACAGACGGCTGAAGCTGGGGCACTGGAGGGACTTGACCGCCGCCGAGGTGGAAAAACTTCGAACGGCAGCTGGAAAAGTTGGGAAGTGTGAGGACTGAAGGCTGAAGACTCAGACTTCAGCCTTGAGACTTCAGACTTTCAGTGCACTGACTCCCCCGGCTCTTCAGCATCGGGCTCCTCGAGCGGTAGTTGATCTTCACTTGGCGTCCGCTCGACGAGGATTGGCGCCTCGAGACCGAGCGCTTCGGCCATGTCTTCGACCTTCGGCAGGTCGCTGAGATCGTTCAATCCAAAACGAATGAGAAACTCGTGCGTCGTCGCGTAGAGGAACGGTCGTCCGACGACCTGCTTGCGACCGACGATCTTGATCAGGTGGCGCTCGAGCAAAGTATTGAGGACGCCGGCCGTGTTCACGCCGCGGACCTCGGTGATCTCGAGGGCCGTGATCGGCTGGCGATAGGCGATGACCGCGAGCGTCTCGAGCGCCTGCACGGTCAGCTTCTGCGTCGTGCGTTCGTGGAACAATCGCCGCACCCAGTCGTGCAGATCCTGGCGCGTGACGATCTGATAGCCGCCGGCGACCTCGACCAGTTGAAGACCGCCGGGCCGCTCGTAGTCCTGCTTCAACTCGGCGAGCGCGGCCTGCACGTCTTCCTTCGGCTCCGTGTCGAGCAGCGTGCAGAGCGCCTTCAACGTCATCGGCTCGGGTGAGGCAAAGATCAGGGCCTCGAGGATCGCCTTCAGCTCAGCCGCTCTCTTCTCAGCCACGGTGTCCCTCCGGATCGCCAATCGGGTGCGGCGCATCGGCGGGCCGCGGTCGCTTGTAGACGCGGATCGGGCCGAAGCCGCCGGACTGGAAGACCCTCACGAGCTTCAAGCGGATCATCTCGAGCAGCGCCAAGAAGGTCACGATCAGGTCGCCGCGATCCCGCGCGTCGTCGAAGAGATCCTCGAACCCGCACGCCTCGGTCTCGGAGAGCCGCGCGAGCAGTTGGTCGATGCGCGCTTCGACCGAGATCTGCTCGGGTGGCAGCACCACCTTCGGCCGCAACTTGGCGCGCTGGACCACGGCCTGAAAGGCGGTGAGCAGGCTGAAGAGGTCGACCTCGAGCTCGGGCTCGTAGTCGGGGCCGGCGATCTCGGCCACACGCTCGTCCGGACGCAGCCACTGCGCGGCGCGCAGCTGCTCGCGCTCGTGCAACAGACCGGCCGCGGCCTTGAACTTTTGGTGCTCGAGCAGCCGCCGGATCAGGGCGTCGCGCGGATCTTCCTCCTCACCTTCGACGCCCGCCGCGGTCTCGGGGCGCGGCAGCAGCATTTTCGACTTGATGTGGATCAGCGTGGCCGCCATCACGAGGAACTCGCCGGCCACGTCGAGGTTCAGCTCCTGCATCAACGCGATCGCTTCGAGGTACTGCGCCGTGATGAGCGCGATCGGAATGTCGTGGATGTTCAGCTCGTTCTTCTTGATGAGATGCAGCAGCAGATCGAGCGGTCCCTCGAACTGATCGAGCTTGACCGGGAAGGCGTCCGGCGCCGATTCGAAGTCGTGGGATTGGTCCATCAGCTCGCTCGTACGACCGGTGACTCGACACAAAGGACACAAAGGACACCAAGGAGAGAACTAGCTGGGTACTTCCTTTGTGTCCTCTGTGTCCTTTGTGTCGAGTACACGATGACTCCTAGCGGTACGAGATCTTCATCGCCTCGCGCACGCGCGCCAGCGTTTCGGCGGCCACGCGACGCGCCCGGGCCGAGCCGTCGAACAGAATCTCGCGGAGGCGTCCCGGATTGGCGAGCAGCGCGGTCCGCCGCTCGCGAATCGGATCGAGCCGTGCGTTCAGCGCGTTGGCCAACTTTGTCTTCACCTCGACGTCCCCGACCTTGCCGGCACGATACCGCGCCTTCAGATTTTCGACTTCGAGTGTGTCCGGGTTGAACGCGTCGTGGTAGACGAACACCGGATTGCCCTCGACGGTGCCGGGAATGTCGGCGCGCACGCGTTTGGGATCCGTGTACATCGACATCACCTTCTTCTTCACCTCGTCTGGCGTGTCCGAGAGGTGAATCGTGTTGCCGACGCTTTTGCTCATCTTCTTGTCGCCGTCGAGCCCGGGCAGGCGCGCGAACGTCGTCAGCAGCGGTTGGGGTTCGACCAGCACGTCGCCAAAAAAATTGTTGAAGCGCCGGACCACTTCGCGCGCCAGCTCGAGGTGCGCGACCTGATCCTCGCCCACGGGCACGAAGCGCGCGTCGTAGATGGCCACGTCGGCCGTCTGCAGCAGCGGGTATCCCAGAAATCCGATGGACGAGAGATCCTTGTCCTTCAGGTTCTCCTGCTGCTCCCTGTACGTCGGCACGCGCTCGAGCCACGGCACGGGCACGACCATCGACAGCAGCAGATACAGCTCCGCGTGCTCGGGCACGAGCGATTGGACGAAAAACGTGCTCTTCTCGGGATCGAGCCCCGCGCCAATCCAGTCCGCGACGTTGTCGTACGTGTAGGACGTCACCTGGCTCGTGTCGGCGAAATCGCTCGTCAGCGCGTGCCAGTCGGCGACGAAGTAGAAGCAGTCGTACCGCTCCTGCAACGGCACCCAATTCCCCAGCGCCCCGACGAGATGCCCGACGTGCAGCCGTCCCGTCGGACGCATGCCGGAGACCACGCGCGCCTGCCCTGAGCGTGTCGCTCCTCGACTTTCCTCGGGGCGACCCTGAGGCTCTCGAAGGGTCGACGGGCTCACGGCAGCCAAGAAGTGATGAAGGCGTAGGGCGGCCCGACGAGCACGCCGAGCGTCCCGGTGAGCATCAGCGCGTACAACAGCATGAACCCGTAGGGGCGGATCAGATTGACGGCGCCGGCCATGCTGCGCGGCAGGAGCCCGATCAGCACGTTGCCGCCGTCGAGCGGCGGAATCGGAATCATGTTGAAGACGGCCAGCAGCACGTTGAGCTGCCGCAACTGCGAGAGCAGCGACGCCACTGGCGCCGAAATGTTTGGCTCGCCGAGCGTCACCGGCGTCACCGTCACGAGCCGCAACGCAATCGCCGCGACGAGCGCCAGCACCAGATTGCTCGCCGGGCCGGCCGCCGCGACCAGCATGTAATCGCGGCGCGGGTGGCCGAGCCGGCCCACGCTCACGGGCACGGGTTTTGCCCATCCAATGAGCGGCGCGCCGCTGATCGCCGCGATGAGCGGGAACACGATCGTGCCAATCGGATCGGCATGCACCAACGGATTGAAGGAGATGCGTCCGAGCAGCCGCGCGGTTGGATCGCCGAGCCGATTCGCCGTCCACGCGTGCGCAGTTTCGTGCACCGTGAGCGAAAACAGCAGCACGATCAGCGCGATGAAAATCTGCGCGAAGTGGATGTCCAGCAAGGAGTCTCAGGTTAAGGCCGGCACGTGAAAAACGCAACACGTGGAAGTGTAAGCGAGGTCTCCAGAATGTAATCGCGTTCTCGTTTCCAGCCCGTCGGAAGGCCGCCCTGCGATCGGTGCTCCCCTTTTGCAAAGGAACCGAGGTTCCAATGACGCGCACCCGTCTCGCCGTGATCGCCGTGGCTCTGTGCTCGACTGTGACCGCGCCGCTGAGCGCGCAGAAGGGGAACGGCCCGGCGTCGCAGCTGATCATCACGGCGACCAGCTACGATCCCGTCAACCAGTTGCTCGCCATTGCGGGGGCGAACTTCGGCATGCAGCCCTCGGTCACGTTCGAACTTCAGCCGCTCACCGTCGTGTCCACCACGCCGCAGGTGATCGTGGCGGTGCTCCCGCCGTCCTTCCAGGCCGGTACCTATCTGCTGAGCGTGTCGCGCGGGCCGTCCGTCTGGGAGAACGGGACGTTTGTCGTGACGCTCGGTGCTGCTGGTGCCACGGGGCCGACGGGTCCCGCCGGCCCAACCGGACCCACCGGCGCAACAGGTCCGGCCGGTCCGCCCGGGGTGGACGGCGCAACCGGTCCTGCGGGCGCGACGGGTCCCGCCGGCCCAACCGGTCCGTCGGGACCGATCGGTGCGACCGGCCCGATCGGTCCGATCGGACCGCAAGGTCCAGCGGGCGTGGCCGGTCCAACCGGTCCGATCGGTGCAACCGGCGCGGCGGGAATTGGCATCACGTGGCGCGGTGAGTGGGACAACACGCTCACCTACGCAACGAACGATGCGGTCGGCCTGAACGGCGCCAGTTATCTCGCGATCAATACGAACACGGCGAGCCAGCCTCCAAGCGCTGACTGGAACCTGCTCGCGCAGGCCGGCAGTGCGGGAGCCGCCGGACCCGCAGGCGCGCAAGGACCCGCGGGTGAGCAAGGACCCGCAGGCCCGCAAGGACCAGCAGGCGCCCAGGGACCCACAGGCGCGCAAGGCGCGACGGGCGCCGCCGGTCCGCAAGGCGTCGCCGGCCCACAAGGCCCACAGGGTCTGCAGGGGCCCGCGGGACCGGTGGGACCGACCGGCGCTACCGGTCCCGGCAACACGATCGCGATCGCGATCTCGGGAGCAACCACGACGATCCTGTCCTCGTGCACGAACTACGCAAATGCCGCGGTGACGATCGCGGCGACCGCCGGCCACGTCGTGGAAGTGATCGGTACGGTCTGGCTGAAACTCAGCCACACGAGCGGGACCAAAGACGCAGGTTTCGTCGTCGTCGGCACGGCGCCGACCGACTGCAGCGGGGCCGGCGCGTCGTACTGGGCGCCATTCTCAGTGTCGGCCGGGTCGTCGACCGACTTGAACCTGGACATGTCGGTGCCGTTCCGCGCCGTGTTCATCCCGGGGATAACCGGCCCGGTCACCTATTACCTCAACGCGGTCATGAATGCGGGGCAGGACGCGAGCGACCGGTTCTGGTTTGCCAACCTGGCGGCGCACGCGTACTGACGCGCGCCTTC
>JACPZV010000297.1 GCA_016195295.1 Acidobacteriota bacterium | reverse complement strand
TTGGCGCGGCGCTTGAAACGGCCGACGGCATGGTCATCACCGGCTGCAACATCGAGAACGCCACCTACGGTCTCACGATCTGCGCCGAGCGCGTCGCGATGTTCAAAGCGCTCTCCGGGGGCCACCGCGTCTTCACGCGCATCGCCATCGTCGCCGACACCGAGGCGCCGACGCCGCCCTGTGGCGCGTGCCGACAGATTCTGTGGGAGTTCGGCGGCGACCTCGAAATTCAGCTCGCGAATCTGGCCGAGAAAAAAGGCACGCACCGGTTGAAAGACCTCCTGCCGTTGCCGTTCGACGCGCGGCTGCTCTGAACCCTGAACCGGTACAATTACGTCATGCTTCCCACCATCGCGCGCGAGGGCGACGTGGTCGTCATGATCGACCAGCGGAAGCTCCCCGCGCGGGAACTCTACGTCCGGTGCAAAACCGCTCCCGACGTGGCCCGCGCCATCAAGACGATGGTCATCCGCGGCGCGCCGGCGATCGGCGTCGCCGCCGCGCTCGGCCTCGCGGTCGGCATGCGCCGGAGCAAGGCCACGGGCACGCAGAAGTTCGCCGCGGAGTTTCAGAAGACGTGCGAGCTGATGGCGTCGACCAGACCGACGGCGGTCAATCTCTTCTGGGCCATCGAGCGGATGAAACGATCGTTCGCGACCGGCGTGCGGGCCGGGGGGTCGGTCGACCAGATCAAGGATCGGCTCGATCGGGAAGCGCAACTGATCCATGACGAGGACGTGGCGAGCTGCCGGGCGATGGGCGCCTTCGGCGCGGCGGTGGTGCCAGACGACGCGCGGATCCTCACGCACTGCAACGCGGGCGCGCTGGCGACGGCGGGCTACGGCACGGCGCTCGGCGTGATTCGCGGCGCGGTGGAACAGGGCAAACGCGTCGCCGTGTTCGCCGATGAGACGCGCCCGTTTCTCCAGGGCGCGCGGCTGACCGCATGGGAGCTCGTGCGGGATGGCATCCAGACGACCGTCATCACCGACAACATGGCCGGCGCGCTGATGCGCCAGAAAAAAGTGGATCTGGTGGTCGTCGGCGCCGATCGCATCGCCGCCAACGGCGACACGGCCAACAAGATTGGGACGTACGGCGTCGCGGTGCTCGCGCGCGAACATCAGATTCCGTTCTACGTGGCCGCTCCGCTCTCGACGGTCGATCTGCATACGCCCGATGGCGCGCACATTCCGATTGAAGAGCGCGACGCTCGAGAGGTGACGCACGTCGGCGGTGCCCAACTCGCGCCCGAAGGCGCGCTGATCTGGAATCCCGCATTCGACGTCACGCCGCACCAGTACATCGGGGGCATCATCACCGAGCGCGGCATCCTTCGGCCGCCCTACGTCGAGTCGTTGAAGCGGGCTGTTGACAACGTGCCGGGTCCGAGGGACCCGGCCTACATCTCGTAGACGAGTCTGTGGCGTCGTCGAGCGTTCGCTGGACGAGGCGCGGGCGACGTGGAGCGACGTCGGCGCTATCGCGGTGACGCAGGGACCGGGGCTCGTCGGCTCGTTGTTGGTCGGCGTCTCATTCGCCAAAGCGGCCGCCGCCGCCGCGGGCCTGCCGCTCGTCGCCGTGCACCACCTCGCCGGCCACATTGAATCCCTCGTCCTCCAAAACGGCGAGATGCCGCTGCCCGCCGTCGTCCTGGTCGTGTCGGGCGGGCACACGAGCTTGTATCTTGTCGATCGCCCGGGTCACTACGAGCGGCTCAGTCGAACGCGTGATGACGCGGCGGGCGAGGCGTACGACAAGGTCGCCAAGCTGCTGGATCTCGGGTATCCGGGCGGGCCCGTCATCGACCGGCTGGCACGGAACGGCAACGATCGCGCCGTCGCGCTGCCGACCACGCGCCTGACGCACGCCGACCGCAACGCGCCGGAGCTCACGGGCGATCTCGATTTCAGCTTCAGCGGACTCAAGACGGCCGTGTTGCGACACGTACGCGCGCACGAAGGTCCGTTTTCCGAACAGGAAACCGCCGACATCTGCGCGAGCTTCCAGCGCATCGTCGTCACCGTCCTGATCGATCGTCTGTTCGCCGCGGCGCGACGCTATCACGCGAAGAGCGTCGGGATCGCCGGCGGCGTGTCGGCGAACAGCCGGCTGCGCGCCGCGCTCACCCAACGCGGCGAGCGCCGCGAGATCCCGACCTTCCTGCCGAGTCTGTCGCTGTCGACCGACAACGCGGCCATGATCGCGGCAGCGGGTCTGCGGAAGTTCCGCGCGGGAATGATCGCAACGCTGAACCTGAACGCGGACGCGGGCTTGGCGATCTGATTTGAGGATTTGAGGATTTGAGGAGCTATCCCGATCGGCCGATCGTCGGGGTGGGCGCCGTCCTCCTCGATGGCGATCGCGTGCTCCTCGTGCGTCGCGCGAACGAACCGCTCAAGGGCGAGTGGAGTCTTCCCGGCGGCGCGGTCGAGCTGGGCGAGGCGCTCGAAGACGCCGTGGTCCGCGAGATTCTCGAAGAAACCGGTCTCGAGGCCGAGGTTGGACCGGTCGTGGAAGTGCTCGATCGCGTTCGGCGTGACGCCGACGGCCGCGTCGAGTATCACTACGTCATCGTCGACTACGCCTGCACCGTGCGCGGCGGACACGCTGCGGCCGGTTCCGATGCGGCCGATGTCAGATGGGTCGCCGTGGACGATCTGGAGCGGCTCGGCGTCAGCGAAAAGGCCATCGCCGTGATCAGGAAGGCCGCCGCGCGATGATCAAGAGCGCCGCTCTTGTCCCCTCGGCTTCCACGCGAAATACACGGGCACGCCGAGCAGCACGATGATCAAGCCCGGCCACGTCGTCGCGGTGCGATAGAGGAACAGTACGGCGAGAATCGTCGCCGCGCCCGCGATGTAGAGCGCAGGGACCACGGGGTACCCGAAGGCGCGGTACGGACGGTCCGCATCAGGCCGGGTGAGACGCAGGCGGAAAATGCCGGCGATCGTCAGGATGTAAAAGATGAGCGCCGCGGAGATCACGTAGTCCAGCAGGTTGTTGTAGAGATTGCCGTACGCGTGGGTCGCCGGATCGTAGGTCCGCGGCAGGACCAGAAGCGCCGCCCACACGCCTCCAAGCACGAGTCCCCAGCTCGGCACTTTCGCGTCGTTCAGCTGCCCGGCGGATCGAAAGAACAACCCGTCGCGTGCCATGGCGTAGTACGCGCGCGCGCCCGCCAGGATGAGACCGTTGGTGCACCCGAACGTCGAAACCATGATCCCGATCGCCATGATCGTCGCGCCGAGACCGGGAAAGATCGCGTTGAGCGTCGCGGTCGCCACGCGATCGCCAGGCGCGTGCTGAATCAGATCGAAAGGCAGCGTCACGAGATACGCGACGTTGGCCAGCAGGAACAGCCCGATGACGACGAACGTGCCGAGGGCGAGCGAGAGGGGGATATTGCGCCGAGGTTCTTGCACTTCGCCCGCCGTGAACGTGATGTTGTTCCACGCGTCGGCGGAAAAGAGCGATCCGGTCTGCGACACGCAAATCGCGACGAACACACCGAACGCGGTTATCGCGCTCAGCCCCGGCGCGAGGCCGACGGTTCCGCGCGCGGCCCACGGATTTCCGAAGTTCTCGGCGACCGCCGTGTGATTCCAGCCGAGGAGCACGCCGACGACGATCAGGCCGGCGAGCGCGCCGGTCTTGGCCGTCGTGAAGACGTTCTGAATGACTTTGCCGTATTGAAGACCGCGCGTGTTGGTCCAGGTCAGCAGCGCGATCATCACGATGCCGACCAATTGCGTCGTCGACAAGGACAGCGCGTAGTTTGTCGAGAGATGAATCGGCGCGATCAGGTAGTGATCGTCCGCGATCCATGGGACGAGCGCCCCGAAGTAGCGCGCGAAGCCGACCGAGACCGCCGCGATCGTTCCGGTCTGGATCACGAGGAACAGCGTCCAGCCGTAGAGAAAGCCCCAGAGCGGCGAGAACGCCTCGCGCAAGTACACGTACTGTCCGCCCGCGCGCGGCATCATCGCGGCGAGCTCGCCGTACGACAGCGCGCCGACGACCGTGAGCACGCCGGTCAGCAGCCACGCGACCAGCAGCCATCCCGGGCTGCCGATCGTGCGCGACATGTCGGCCGACACGATGAAGATGCCCGAGCCGATCATCGATCCGACGACCACCATCGTCGAGTCGTAGAGGCCGAGTCCGCGGTGGAATTCGGTATCGAGACTGGTGGCTGGTGGCTGGTGGCTGGTGGCTGGCGACTGGTGGCTGGTGTGCATTAAGATGCTGAAACTTATCATGATTCGAGACGATGCCTGGGCGCTGCTGACCGAGTACACGAAGAGTGACGGCCTGCTGAAGCATGCGATGGCCGTCGAAGGGGCGGTGCGCGGCTACGCGCGCAAGTTCGGCGAGAGCGAGCCTGTAATCAATGACTGGGGCATTACCGCGCTGCTGCACGATTTCGACTATGAGCGCTGGCCGACACTTGGGGATCATCCCGTGAAGGGCAGCGAGATCCTGCGCGCGAAGGGCTATCCCGAGTGGATGATCCGCGCGATCCTGTCGCACGCGCAGGAGATCACGGGCGTCTCGCGCGACAGCCTGCTCGAGAAGACGCTCTTCGCGTGTGATGAGCTGGCGGGCTTCGTCACCGCCGCGTCGCTCGTGCGGCCGAGCAAGAGCGTGCTCGACCTCGAGGCGAGTTCGGTCAAGAAG
>JACPZV010000324.1 GCA_016195295.1 Acidobacteriota bacterium | reverse complement strand
CGCGATGATTGCGTCGGAAGACGAGGGCGCGCAACTCGTGCCCGCGTTCAAGGTCGAGATCAAAGACACGACCGGGGCGGGCGACGCGTTCATCGGCAGCTTCGCGACGTTCCTGGTCGAAGGGTGCGAGGAGCGCGAGGCCGTCCGCCGCGCGAATCTTTACGCGGCGCTGTCGACCACCGCGGTCGGGACGCAGAAATCATTCTGGAGCCGCGCCGACTTCGAACGCGAGTGGGAAAAGAGAAAATAGCCACGGAGACACCGAAACACGGAGAAGAAACAGGATTGAACGCAGAGATCACCAAGCCCGCAGAGAGCGCGCTGATCGGGATTCGGCGGGCGCCGAATCCGCTGGCGCGCCTCTGTGTCTCCGTGTCTCGGTGGCCTATTCTCTTCGTAAGCTACGGCTTGCTCCCCACGTCCATCGTCGACGTGAAGCCGTTGGTGCCGGAGTGGCTGAACGCGTGGTCGGCGGCGGTGTGTTTGTGTGAGACCGACTTGTACTGCGTGTAGTCCTGATACGCCGGGTTCGGCAGGTTCAGGATCTTCACGGACTTGCCGTCGAAGCCGCGCATCACTTCCATATCGACAGACGACTCGGGCCCGGAGAACCGCACGCGCTTCTCGGTGATGTCCATCGTGATTGGCGCCTTCGTGAACGACAGCATCCCGCGGTGGAAGCCCGCGAACGCGATCGGCAACAGCGCCTCGACGGCCGCCATCTGGCGGTCGGTCACGTTGTCCGTCACGTAGATCTTCGACCAGCTTCGCATCGTGAACGTCACGAGAAACGACACGCCGCCGAGGTCGACGTTTTCGTAGTGTCCCGACTTGATGGCGATCAGCCGGTTCCCTTCGCACGGATTGCGGTTTGGCTCGCCGCCGAAGTTGCACGGGCACGCCACGGTGCAGCTGCAGCTCTCGGCCACGGTGGCCGTGACGTGCCAATTCGGATCGGCGGCGCGCGAGGGCGCCGTCAGCGCGACCAGGCCGATGGCGATAGCGGCAAGAAGCGTACGCATTTCGAAACCTCCTGGATGATGCAGCGGTGCTAGGCTACCATGGGCGCGACAGCGAAGGGAGCACGCGATGAAATCATCACAGGTGTCGCGGCGGGGATTTCTGCAGACGGCCGGAGTGGGCGCGGCGAATGCAATGACTGCCATGACCGTGTGGGTTCCGAACCAACGGCGTCGACAGAATCCTCATGACGACGTGCAACGTCACGTCGAACAAGATCCGCCGTGCGATGAAGATGCGCAAGGCGAACCGCAACTTCATCCAGGCGGTCGACAACCCGCAGAACGCGCACGACCTCTCCGACGCGGCGAAGGACGCCGGCATCGTCGCGGACGTCGTCGTCGACGTCGCAGTCGGCACGCGGACCGGCGTGCCGGCCGGCGATCAGGCGCTCGCGCTCGCGCAGCTGATCGACAAACTGCCGAACCTGAAGCTGCGCGGGATGATCAGCTACGACGGCGGCGCGCAACACATCAAAGGATTCAAGACGCGGCTCGAGCGGTCGCTCAAGAACTACGAACCTTCGGTGCAGACGTTTGAGATGATGAAGAAGTCCGGATTGAACACCGAGATCTAGTCGGCAGCTACATCTTCATGGACGCGCAGTACCTGGAGATCGGCGGCGAGAGCAGCGACGAGCTCTACACGGACTTCGTGCCGTCGCTCACCGTCATGACGACGGTGCTGAATACGTACTTCCCCGGCCGACTGACGACCGACGCGGGCGCGAAAGCGCTGACGCTGAACAAGCCAGACGCGATCGTCGTCGGCGAGAAAGGGTTTTCGTACAACGCCGGCTCGGACGAGTTCGGCGCGATTCGCTACGAGACCGCCAGCAAGACCTACAAGGTGGGCGACACGCTGGAGCTCATCGTCCCGCACTGCGATCCGGCCGTGAACGAGTACGACCAGATGTACGGCACGCGGCACGATCGCGTCGAAGTCGTGTGGCCCATCGCCGCGCGCGGGCATTCGCAGTAGAGACTCGACGCTTGACGTGCGGCGCCGCATCGCCTTAACTGAAGCCCCTATGCTTCTGCGCGCCGGCGTTTTTCTCATCACGCTCTCCGGCCTCATCCTCGAAATCGGTCTCACGCGCATCTATTCCGCCACCATCTGGTACCACTTCGCGTTCGTCGTCATTTCGATGGCGCTGCTCGGGTGGGGACTCGGCGGGCTGGCGGTCCATCTGCTGAAGCGGGCGTGGCCGCCGTCGATCGAGAAAGCCGCGGCGTTCGCGCTGCTCTACGCCGCGGCGATTCCGGCGTGCCTGTGGATCCTCGTGCGGTATCCGTTCCAGATCGATCGCCTGCCGCTGTACTTTCTCGCGCCGCTCATGCCGTTCTTCCTCGGCGGCATGGCGCTGTCGATCGTCTTCGACCTGCACCGCGCGATCGCGGGCTCGCTGTACTTCGCCGATCTGCTGGGCGCGTCGCTCGGCGCCGTTCTGGTGACCGTGCTGTTGCAGACGATGGGCGGCGAGGCGTCGCTGTTGGTGGCCGCGGCAGCGCCGATGTGCGCCGCGGCGTGTCTGGCGCCGCGGCTGCGCCCCCTCGCCGTCGCGGGCGCTCTGGTGATGGCCACGGCCGCCGTGTCGAACGCGTCCACCGGGTTGTTTCATGTGATCCCCGGCACGATCAAGGCGATGCGGCGCCAGATGGAAGAGCACGCGGACGCGCGCGTCGCGCAGACCGGATGGAACGCGTACTCGCGGATCGACGCGGTGGAAGGCCTCGGCCCGCCGTTTCTGGCGCGGCTCTACATCGACTCCGACGCCTGGACGAGCATCCTGCCGTGGGACGGCCGGCTCGACGGCCTGCACGAGCTGCGCGACTCGTACCGCGCGCTGCCGTTCCGGCTCACGCCGCGCGGCGAGACGCTGGTGATCGGGCCGGGCGGCGGCAGCGACGTGCTCGCGGCGCTCGCGTCGGGCAGCCGCAAGGTGACGGCTGTCGAGCTGAATCCGCTGATGATTCAGTTCGTCAGGCACTACGGCCCGCAAGCCGGCGATATCTACAACCGGCCCGAAGTGGAGATCGTGTACAGCGAGGGCCGCAACTTCATCAGCCGAACGGATCGGAAGTTCGACACGATCTTCCTCGGCTTCGTCGATTCATGGGCGTCGGTCGCGTCGGGCGGCCTGTCGCTCTCGGAAAACTACCTCTACACGACGCAGGCGTTCCGCGCCTACTACGACCATCTGTCGGACGACGGCGTCCTGGTGATTCTTCGCTGGGACATGGACATCCCGCGGCTGATCTCGAACTCCGTCGCGCTGCTCGGCGCAGACGAGGCGGCGACGCGCGCGGTCGTGTTGAAGGAAAAGCGCAGCTCCGCGAGCGATCCGTCCCAGATGCTCTTCATGCTCCGCAAGCGTCCGTTCACCGACGCGGAAACCGCCGAGATGGTGAACGGCTGGACCATGGCGAATCCGTTCATCGTGCCCGGACGACCGGCGCCGGCGCCGTATGGCGATCTCCTCAGCGGCAAGAAGTCGATGGCGATGTACGAGGCCGAGTCCGCGAAGCTGGTGGGTCCGGTCTTCGACGA
>JACPZV010000323.1 GCA_016195295.1 Acidobacteriota bacterium | reverse complement strand
CCGAAGGCGATGGCCACGATGAATTCCCGCTGCCGCCGCACATCGAGCTCCGCCGTCAGTGCGACGTGGCCGTCGGTTGCGGTGGCGAACCCCCAATCCATCTGGAAATTGTCGTGCAGATCCTGCCAGCCGTCCGAGGAGCCGACGAACCCGGCGGACGTCCGGCAGAACGGCGCCGTCGCGGTGACGGCGAAGACGGCGTCGTCTCGCGATGCCACCAGGAACCGCCGACGGCCTGACGCGAGCACGCGTGCGGTGTTGCCGCAGCCGCGGTTGCCGACACGCGGCGCGACGAGCAGGAAGAGCCGGTATCGCCGGGCCCGCTCGGTGAGCGGCTCAAATCTGACCCGCATCACCACCGCGTCCGCATCGGGGTCGCAGATGATGATCTTCGAGAGGAGGTAATCGCCGCGTGGGTCGACGCTGGCGACGAGGTACGCCGGTGCGCGCTGATCGGCATAGCTGACCGTGTGCCGGAGGTCGCGCCGTTCCTCGTGAAAGAACGTCTCGCCATCGGTGACGAGGAACTGCAGATCGCGCGTGTTGGCGACGTCGACGTAGGGATAGAAGATCTCGGTCAGGACGCCCTCGGCGATCGTGAACCAGACACGAGATCCGTCCGAACGGGCGGTCCCCACGCCTTGCTTGGCGCCAGGTCCCCAGCGGGGCTCGAGGCCGGGCCAGCCGAACGCCTCGCCCTGTCCGAAGAGCTGGAGCGGGCCTGGAACGATCGCGGCTTCAGCCCCGGCGCGGATCGACCCGGAGAGAGCGCTCGCAACAGGTGTCGTGCCCATTCATCTCACGAAGAACGTCAGTGCGGCGGCTGTAGTTATAGTTAGGTCCGGAGTCAGGTGTGTGTTGATTCATGCGAAGGACTGGGCACCCCGGCGGCCGGCACCGCCGACTGGCGCCGAAGCTCGTCGCCGAACTGCTTCATAACCAGCCTCAGGCCGAGCTCGAAGGCGTCGTCAAGCGAATACAGAAAGGTTCCTTTGTGCTTGGCCCGCCAGCGCTCACCCGATTCTCGTGACGTGAAGAAGAACACGGAGTGGCAGAACTTCTCCATCACATTTTCCGCCGACTGGTCAAAATCGTCCGTGTCAGGGAGCAGGAAAGAAACGACCGCATCTTTGGGCTCGACCCTCTCAATGCCGATCGGCGAGACGGTCAGGCGAACGAGCTCGCGGGTTTCTGGATCAGGCGACGACACTTCGGCGGTTTCGCCCAGGATCGTTGGGATGAAAAGGCTGTCCCATGCACACCAGGTCCAGAGCGTCTGGCCCTTCACCCTGAATTCATGATGCATCGGCGCCACCGCCAGTCCACCGAAGCCGACGATCCGTCCCTTGTCAGCGTAGACAAAGGCTCGGAGTGGATCTCGCGCGAGCTCCTCATTGGCCCTCTCTGGCGGCACACTCAGGACACTCGCAACCCGCTCGGTCGTCAGCGGCTTGCCCCTCGCGAGTTCCCGGTAGAGCGTTACCGCCGTGTGCTGTTGCTCTGGGGAGAACGCAGGAAGCACGCTCGCGAGCGTGGTCCAATACTCCTCCACTGGCAGTGTGCTGGTCTGCATGTGTGATCTGCTCGATTGGTTCATTCGTGTGTCAGCCAGCGCAACAGGACAGCTGACGCACATCCTTCGTGAACGTCTGCGCCGCCAGCTTCAGCCCCTCGACCATCGTCAGATACGGGAACAACTGGTCGGCCAAGTCATGGACGGTCATCCTCGCGCGGATCGCCAGGGCAGCGGCCTGGATGATCTCTCCGGCCTCTGGGGCGACCGCCTGCACGCCGAGCAGGCGACCAGTACCGGCCTCGGCGACGAGCTTGATGAAGCCGCGGGTGTCGAAGTTGACCAGCGCCCGAGGCACGGCGTCCAGCGGCAGCGTGCGGGTGTCGGTCTCGATATCCTGCCGGTGGGCCTCTGCGTCAGACAGCCCCACCGTTGCCACCTGCGGATCAGTGAAGACCACGGCCGGCATCGTGGTCAGATCCAGCGTGGCATCGCCGCCCATCATGTTGATCGCGGCCCTCGTACCGGATGACGCCGCAACGTAGACGAACTGCGGCCGGTCGGTGCAGTCACCGGCGGCAAACACGTTGGGTGCGCTGGTGCGCAGGTGGTCATCGACGACAATGGCGCCACGGGTATCGAGCATGACGCCGATCGCGTCCAGCTTGAGGCCGCGCGTGTTCGGCGCACGACCGGTGGCCACCAGGAGTCTGTCGGCACGCACCTCACCGCGATTGGTGGAGAGCACGAACTCCTCACCCACACACGACACACGAGAGGCCTGTGTGTGCGTCAACACGGTGATGCCCTCGACGCAGAACGCCTCTGTGACCGCTGCTCCGATGGCGGGGTCCTCGCGGAGGAACAGTGTGCTGCGGGCCAGGATCGTGACGTCGCTGCCGAGTCGCGCGAAGGCCTGCGCCAGTTCCACGGCGACCACTGACGATCCGATCACGGCCAGTCTCGGCGGGATGCGGTCGCTCGCGAGCGCCTCGGTCGAGGTCCAGTACGGAGTCTCCGTCAGCCCCGGGACTGGCGGGACAGACGCGCTCGCCCCGGTGGCGATCAAGCACCGATCGAAGGAGACCGTGCGCTCGCCGCCCTCGATCAGACTGACGGTAAGCGTGCGACTGTCCGTGAAGCGCGCCTCTCCGTGGAGAACCGTCATGGTCGGTAGCTCTGCGAGAATGCCCTCATACTTGCCGTGGCGCAACTCCTCCACGCGGCGCTGCTGTTGCGCGAGCAGGCGTGGCCGGTCGACGACCGGTGGGACCGACGACAGTCCCGCATCGAATGGGCTCTCGCGACGCAGGTGGGCAATGTGCGCCGCACGAATCAGGATCTTGGACGGCACACACCCCACATTGACGCAGGTTCCTCCGATGATGCCGCGCTCAATCACCGTGACGGCGGCGCCGAGTTCGGCTGCCTTCAGTGCCGCCGCCATCGCCCCGCCGCCACTGCCGATGACGGCGATGCGCAGGGGAGCTTGACGATCGCGCGCCGCGAAGCGCGGCCCTAGTGTCCGGGGCGCACGCTCCGGCCCCCCGACTCTTGTGTCCACCGCCGCGCCTCCCTTCGGCGTCGCGCCGTATCCGGCTGCGGCGACGGCGCTGGCAAGAGCCGCAGCCTTCATCGCGTCACCGGTGACGCGCGCGGTGCCCTGCGGGTACGAGACGTCGGCCGTGTGGACGCCCGGCACGCTGAGCAGCGCCTGTTCGACGTGGCGGGCGCAGGCATCACAGGTCATGCCCGTGATCTCGAGCGTCTGGCTCTTCACTGTCGTCCTCCAGATGCATTCGTATCAGGCTGCCCAGGCACGACGCAGCACGCAGCCTCGTTGCGCCGACGTTTCAGCGCGTACAAGGCTAAACCCGATGAACATCGCGAGGGCGGGAATCAACACATAGTCGAGTCCTCCTACCCACGCTGAGAGGCCGACAACGCCAAGGAAGATCGCGAGAACTGGTGTGGCGCAGCAGAGCGCGGCCACCACGGTCCCCGCGACGCTGGTCCTCATCAGGGTACGGGTGTTCACGGCGCTACCTCTTCTCGGTCCCTTTGACGGTGGAGGGATAGCCCGCATCCGTGGTGGCTTTGATCAGCGCTGCCGCGTTGGTCTTGGCATCGTCGAACGTGACCACCGCCTGCTTCTTGTCAAAGTCGACCGCGGCCTTGCTGACGCCTTCGACCTTGTTCAACGCCTGCTTGACCGTGATCGGGCAGGTCGCGCACGTCATGTTAGACACGGTCAATGTGACCGTTTTGGGCGCAGCCCAGGCCGGGCTCCCGAGGAGGAGTAGCGCAGCGGCAACAGAGAGCAGAATTTTCATGATGGTCTCCTTCATGGGTGTGGTCTCGTTTCAGCGGTTTCAGTAGAAGAACGGAGCAAGGAATGGATAGCTGACGGCGATGAACAGCAGGACGACGACCAGTCCGAACAGGGCCTTGTACGTGGTCCGGACGCTCGGAACCGCGCAGACCTCGCCGGGCTGGCAGGCGACGGCCGGACGGAAGATGTGGCGGTACGCGAAGAACAGCGCAACCGCGGCCGCACCGATGAAGATGGGGCGGTACGGTTCGAGCGCCGTGAGATTGGCGATCCACGCGCCGCTGATCCCGAGCATGAGCAGCACCAGCAGGCCCAGGCAGCACGTTGATGCCAGGATCGCCGCGAGGCCGCCGACGAAGAGTGCCCCCCGGCCCCTTGTGGTCTCCGACATCTGTTTTTCCTTCCGTGGACTGCCCATCACAGACTAAGCTTATTTCCGTACTTAAGTACGGAGTCAACAGCGTATGACACGCCATCAGCCGAGCTTACCGGTGGGCGCCTTCGCGGCGGCCGCCGGCGTCAACGTCGAGACCATCCGGTTCTATCAGCGCAAGGGCTTGTTGCCCGAGCCGACGCGGCCGTACGGCCAGATTCGCCGCTACGGGGATGCGGACGTGGCGCGAGTCAAGTTCGTGAAGTCAGCGCAACGTTTGGGGTTCAGCCTCCAGGAGATCGCGGGCTTGCTGCAGCTCGAGGACGGGACCCACTGCGACGAGGCGCGTGTGATGGCCGAGGAAAAGCTGGAAGACGTCCGTGCGAAGCTCCGGGACCTCAGGCGCATCGAATCGACGCTGAGACGGCTCGTCGCCGACTGCTGCGCGGCCGAGGGGACCATCACGTGCCCATTGATCGCCGCCCTAAATTCCCGGTGACTGCGCGTCGCCGCAGGAGAGTTTGCCATCCTGCCCTAAAAAAGGCTTGACTCTGGACCTCGCTCTAGGGGGTCTACTGTGCCGATGGCAGCGTCGTGGCAACCCCGTGGCGCGGTGTGGCAATCCGCGAGTGGATCTGAGTGATCGAAGGGGTGTCCACGAAACACGTCCGGGATGAAAATCGAGCCCGGTGGTGTCTTTTCTACGGAGGGTGACTCGAACGCAAACTCTCGCAACAGACAAGAGGAGGGAACAGATGAAGAAAGCAACACTCGGATTGGTCGGAGCCTTGGCGGTCGTCGTGGGGGTGGGCGTACTGGCCGCCCAGAGTCAGACGCACCAACAGCAGGCGCAGCACAGTCAGCAGGCGCAGCACCAGGAGCCGGAACTGGAGGTGTTCTGTTCGCACCTGTCCGCCGGCCAGCTTTGTCTGGGGGGAACTCCCAATGTGCTGAAGCTGGAGGGCACGCGACCAAGCAGCTGCTCGCGCAGGCGAAAACGATCCTCTCGCCTCAGGAGTACGCCACCGTGGCGAAGTGGTTTGACCATGGCCTCAATGAGGTCCTCAACACGGTCCTGATCGGCGACCAAGCGAAGACCAGCCACAAATAACGGCGGCGTGCGGCTGGGATGTGCCACCGGAAGTGTCGCTGGGATTGACGCCCGTTACTCAGAATCGTTCTGGCGGTTCCGATGCCTGCTGTGACGCGTGAGGAGCGGTGGCGGGGGGACGCGTGGCGACATCTCTCCGAGAGGGCATTGGGGCGGGAGAGGCTCGCTGACGAAACGGCACAAGGCTGGACCCGGCGAGAAGCGTGGCGATTCATTCGAGGAGCTGTTAAGCCGCGAACTCGACGCCCTGTATGGCATGGCTTTGCGTCTGTGCTGGGGGCGCACTACGGATGCCGAAGACCTTTTGCAGGAAAGCGCCCTCCGTGCGTTCCGACATTTCGATGAACTGCGTGAGCCAGGTGCCGGGCGGACGTGGCTTTTCCGCATCTTGATGCGAACCCATTTGAACCGAACGCGGGCGGTAGATCGGCGGAGAGAAACATTCGAGAGCGATCTGGACGAGGGCGCATTCGAGCAGGCGCTCGCCGGATGGCGCGGGTTCGACACGAAGCCGGACGTCGAGACCGACTATTTTCTTCGAGACCGGATCGCTGCCGCGTTGGATGGGTTGCCGGGGCCGATGCGCGAGGTGCTGTGGTTGGTTGATGTCGAAGGGTTCCGGCAGCACGAAGCTGCCGAGGTGTTGGACGTGCCAGAAGGCACGGTCGCATCTCGACTCTATCGGGCACGCCGAGCGCTCCGCGATGCCTTGGCGGCATGGATCGAATCATCACCTGGGAAGGAGCAGAAGGAGCCATCGTGACGCTTGCGTGTGGGAAGGCCAGGCGGCTTATGTGGTCGGACGATCATGTGCGACTCGCCGACCGGGAGTTTCTTGACGCGCGCGGCCACGTGGTTGACTGCCGCGCGTGCCAGGGTTTTCTGGCCGACATGCATGCGTTGGCGAGTGTGGTGCGTAGGCTCGCGCCGCGCCCTGTGACGCCGCCGTCCTTGAGGGCGCGGCTGTTCAGCGCAGTGACCGCCGAAACCATGGCGAGACCGAGCGATGGCGGTATCTGGCGCCGTGCCCGCGTGCTCATCGCGAGCGCTGTCGCAGTGGCGGGTTTGCTAGCGATCGTGCTCTGGCCCGCCTATCAGCGCTGGAGCGACGAGACGTGGCAAAGAGCGATGACTGCAATCATTGAGGACCACGCTCAAGGGCTACACCACGAGTCGCTGACGACATCCGACCACGGCACGGCGCGGCAGTGGTTGACATGGCGGGTAGCCTTTGCCGTGCAAGTGCCCGACGTGAACGGCCTCGTCCTGGAGAGAGCGGAAGTGTGCCGGCTGGACGGCCGGCGGGCGTGCCTGCTGCGGTACCGCGTCGATGGGCAAATGGTCTCGTATTATTCGTATGAGCTGATGCCGGACCAGGTGGAGAGCGACTCCGCTGAATCGATCGTCTTCCACCAGCACGAGCGAGCCGGCTATCGCGTGGTCGCATGGGAGGAGGCAGGGGTGTTGCGCGCGCTTGTTGCCGACCTGCCGGCGGACCGCTTGCTCACCCTCGCACGAACATGTCGGGTTCGGCACCAACAGGGCTGACCAAAACGGACCGTCGTGGGAGTGTCTTGAGGTTCGTCATGCAGGAACAACTGCGGATCACGCTGAGCGTCGTCGTAGCGACGCTCGCGGCGGTTGCATGCGGAACCCAGTACGCGCGGGGCGTCGACGCGACCCTTGTAGACACGCAGGCCAGGCCGTCGAGGCAACAACAGATAATTCGGTTCCTCCGCAACCCCGCTCCTGTGCCGTCGTTCACCGCCCGGGACCTGGATGGACGGATGATCTCCCCGGCTGAATGGCGTGGGAAAGTGGTCTTGATCAACTTCTGGGCGACGTGGTGCCCGCCGTGCCGAGCCGAGATCCCGGAGCTGATCGCGCTTCAAGCGGAATACCGAGGCCAGCTTCAGATCATCGGCGTCTCGGAGGATGAAGGCTCCCTCGAGGCGGTAGAGCGCTTTGTCGGCGACTACAAGATCAGCTACCCGATCGTGGTGTCAAGCCCAGAACTGCGAAACAGCTTTCCCGACGTCTTTGGCTTACCCACGACGTTCGTGCTGGATCGCAGCACGCGGATCGTGCAGAAACACGTTGGCCTACTCAAGATCACAGTCGTCGAGACAGAAACCCGGGCGCTCGCGGGACTGCCCGTGAACGCCGTCATCGAATAGAGTCGAGGACTCGGGTCAGGCTCGACTGGAGAAATGCCGCCCAGGCGACGGATATTCCAGGCGTCGATCTCGGACGAGTGCCTGCGGCCCGAAAAGCGGCAACCCTGCAGGAGTTGAATATCGAGCGTTGTACGTGCGGGTGCGGTCTGACGGTCGCGCAATGTCGCATCAACGATCCGAGCTGCGAGATTCGTCTGCCGCTGGCGCGCAAGGTTGTTGAGAAATTTGTCAACAAGCCT
>JACPZV010000354.1 GCA_016195295.1 Acidobacteriota bacterium | reverse complement strand
GACAAGATCCGGCGCGAGGGCGAGTTGTGGATGCTCTAGCGTTGCAGACCCTGGCCAGCGAGCTGGAGGCGGATGTAGCGGTGGTCGTCGCGGCCATTGATCTCGCCGGCCGGCGGTGCGACGAGGGCACTCCGTCCGGGCAGGATAGCGCGGCGCACCACCTGTCGCGCGCGTATAACGTGATCGAGCAGATGGCGCTTCGCGTGGCGAAGGTCTTCGAGAACGACATCGCCGACGAACGCGGCTGGCATACCGAGTTGATCCGCCGCCTGTCGCTCAGGATCGAGGGCGTGAGGCCGCCGCTGTTCACTGACGAATTGCGCCAGCCGCTCCAGGAGTTGCGCGCGTTCCGCCATGTGTTCGTGCATGCGTACGACCTGACCGTCGATCCAGAGAAACTCGCCTTGATCCTCAAGTACGCGCACGTCGTTCGGGAGCGGATTCCCGGCCTCGTGCCGGCTTTTGTAGCGGCCGTCGCGGACGAACAGGGCATCGAGCGTCCGCGCTGACGCTGGACGTCGCTGGCCTGTTCCTCCCGCTGTCCGCGTAACGAGACGGACCGGCGCCTCAGCGGAGCGCTGTTAGTGAAACACGTCTTCACCGTTCGCGAGTTCCACCAGATGGCCCGGGGTGGCGTCTTGTGACGTCGCGGCAGTTCTCTGCGCTGAATGTGGCGGTCAGCGAGCGCCACCACGATTTCGGCCGAGGCGACGCGATTGCCGCACGACGTCCCGCGTAGAATGGATTCGAGGGTTGTTGTGAATTCTGACGCTCGTATGACGCCCGCACATGCGCTTCGCGCCGTTGCCGGGCAGTTTGGCATCGATGCGCTGTATGGGTTCGGCAGCCGTGCGGCCGAGGCATGGTCGTTCGTGGAAGGCCGAGGCGCGTTCGATGCGACTCATCCATCGGACCTGGACCTTGCCGCGCTGCCGGCGATCGGGCGGAGGTGGGATGCCGCCGATCGCGTGGCCCTGGCGGACGCGCTGGAGCGCGTGTTTGCCGCGCGTCGCGTCGATCTCGTCGTCCTCCCCGAAGCGCCCGCGCTGCTCGCGTTGGCGGCCGTTTCAGGCGAACTGCTGTACGTGCGAGACCGACACCGCGAGGCGGAGTATCAGCTCTACGTGTTGCGTCGGGCAGGCGACCTCGCGCCGTTCGAGCGCGAGCGCCGCGAACGCCTGTTGCGGACGCCCCTCTCTTGACACCGTCGCGGCTCGATGCGCGCGTGGTCGCCGAGCGACTCGCGGGGGCCCTCGAAGCGCTGTTGGATCTCGGACGTCACGTTCTGGCGAGAGGCTTCGGGCAGCCGGTCGCTGAATACAAAGAGATTCCGCGGCATCTCCAGCGGCTCGCGATCATCGACGACGCCGGCGCGACCCGCATGACGAAGCTTGCTGGCTACCGCAACCGCATGGTGCACTTCTACGCCCAGGTGTCGACGGCGGAGCTGTACGATATTTGCGCGCGGCAGCTCGGTGACGTGGTGAGTTGCGCGGAGGCGCTCCGCGCGTGGATCGCCGCCCACCCGGACCAGGTCGATCACGCGCTGTGACAGGATGCCCTGCGGAGCGTGTTATCTCGGGCTATGGCGAGGCCGATGGCAGGGCGTGCCACGTACCCGGATCTCTTGCGCGCGCCTGCGGATGCGGATGTCGTTCGTGCGACGGGCGCGTCTAATCGTGCTGAGCGGAGATGCGGTCGACGTCTACAATGACCCGTCGCCGGACGGCTACCGCGCACACCGGCCGTTCAGTATAAGTCCTCCACGCCAGGCTTGGCTCGTGGCTGGATCGAGGGCGACTGGCTCGCGCACATCCAACAGACTCGCAGCGTGAGGACAGTAGGCCGGGTCCTTTCGGACCCGGCAGCAGCGCGATCTGTAGGCCGGGTCCTTTCGGACCCGGCTGATGCGGCGGGTCCAGAGGACCCGCCCTACATCTCACACGCGACCTACATCTCGCGCGCGATCGGGTTGCTGCGGACCGCCGGCATTGGCGCGGCGTGGGATCGCACGCGCACGCAGCTCGCGAGCGTTCGGCAGCTCATCGCGTGGGAGTTTGCCTTGCGCCGGACGCGGCGCGCGCACCATCAATAATGGAGAATCTCACCACCCGCGCGCTCGACGTCCCGATCGATCAGACCTCTGTGGAGGCGGCTCGGAGGTGGGGGCGGACGCTCGAGTCGGAGCACTTCCATCAGGGCGTCGACGAGGTCCTTCGACCCGTGCCAAGTGCCCGGCGCTGTGGACGTGTCGGCCGGCGGGTCTGGTCGCTTGTCTTGGCACGCCGAGTGTAGGACCATGCGCTCGTGACCAGAGACACGCTGCTGTTCCGGCGGGATGAAGCCCGGCGAGCTGGCCGGCTTGTGATCCAGTCGCAGGTGCGTCGGGACCTTCGGGCGGCGCTCGGCGCGCTGGTTCCCGGAGAGCGCGTCTGGATTTTCGGATCACTGACGCAGCCTGGCAGGTTCAACGACGCGTCAGACGTCGATGTGGCGCTGGAGGCCGAGCCTGCT
>JACPZV010000062.1 GCA_016195295.1 Acidobacteriota bacterium | reverse complement strand
ACCGCCCGGCCGCGCTCGTCTACGGCCGTGCCGAACACCGACGTCATCAGCAGGTAAGTCAGAACGAATTCCGTGATCAAGACGACGCCGATCGATGCCCACGGCGCGGGCAGGGGGAGCCCAAGCGTTGTGGCGGCGACGACGTCGGCGGGAAAGATGACGCGACACACGCCGGCGGCGGTCGTCGCGCCCGCCAGCTGCGAGACGATGTAGGACGCCGCAAGGCCGGGCTTGATGCGGCCGGTGACGAGGAAGCCGCACGTGACGGCCGGGTTGACGTGCGCTCCGGAGATGCCGCCGAAATTGTGGACGGCCAGCGTCAGCCCAAGTCCGTGTGCCAGTGCAATGATCAGCAGCGCTGCGCCAGGTTCGAACCCTTTCGACGTCGCCAGAATGGCGGCGATTCCGGGAAAGCAGAGGTAGAACGTGCCGAGAAACTCAGCGAGGCAGAGTCGGAATGTCTTCATGCGCGGCAGTGTAACGCAGAGTTCTGGCATACTGTGCGCCATCCGAACGTGCCCGAAAGTCGCCCGCCCCTCGAAGAAACGGTCGCGCTGCTCGAGAAAGCGCAGGAAGTGGCCCACATTGGCAGCTGGGTCGCCGAGCTCGACGGCTCGGACCGCCTGGGCTGGTCGCGGGAGACCCACCGCATTTTCGGCGTCGCGTCCGGCGAGTTCGTCGCGACGTCCGAGGCCTTCTTCACCTTCGTGCACGAGGACGATCGCGACGCCGTCAGAGCCGCGAGTCGAGCGGCCATTACCGAAGGCCACCCGTACGACGTCGAACATCGGATCGTCCGTCCCGACGGCACGGTCCGCTGGGTGCACGAGCAAGCCGACATCGCGCGCGATCCCCAAGGACGCGCGCTGCGCATGGTCGGCGTCGTCCAGGACATCACCGATCGCCGGCAGCTCGAAGATCAATTCCGTCAGGCGCAGAAAATGGAAGCGATCGGCCGGCTGGCCGGCGGCATCGCGCACGACCTCAACAACGCGCTGACCGCGATCGCCGGCTACGCGGAGCTCGCGCTCGGCGGAATCCCGGTCAACCATCCGGCGCGGGCCGACGTCGAGGAAATCAAGCACGGCGCAGAACGCGCGGCGTCGGTGACCGCGCAGCTGCTGGCGTTCAGCCGCAAGCAGCTCATCGCGCCGCGGATCTTTGATTTGAACGACACGGTGACCTCGATCGCGCGCTTGCTGTCGCGGCTGCTGGGCGCGAACATCGAGGTCCGCACGGCGCTCGCCGCCTCGCTGCCGCCGATTACCGGCGATCCGGGCCAGGTCGAACAGGCCATCATCAACCTCGCCGTCAACGCGCGCGACGCGATGCCGGACGGCGGTCGGCTCGATCTGATCACGTCGCTCGATGATCTAGACGAGGCGTTCGCGCGCGCGCACCTGCCGATCGCGCCCGGCCGCTACGTCGCGCTCCGCGTCGCCGACACGGGGCACGGCATGTCGCGCGAGACGCTGGCGCGCATCTTCGAACCGTTTTTCACGACGAAAGACGTCGGGAAGGGCACGGGGCTCGGGCTCTCGATGGTGTACGGCACGCTGAAGCAGATCGGGGGGTTCGTCTTCGTCGACAGCGTGCTCGATCGCGGCACGACGTTCCGGCTGTACTTTCCCCCGGCGACCGGGCAGCCGGCCGAGTCCGCGCCGACGCCGCGAAGCGGGACGGATGAGTCACGCCGCGGGCAGGAAACGATCCTGGTCGCGGAAGACGAATCGGCGGTCAGGAATTTCGTCGCGTCCGCGTTGCGCAACGAGGGGTATCAACTGTTGCTGACGGGGTCGGCCGAAGAGGCCGTGCGGGCGGTGACCGCGCACGACGGTCCGATCGATCTCCTGCTGACGGACGCGATCATGCCCGGCAAGAGCGGCATCGAGCTCGCCAACGCGATGGTCGCCGAGCGGCCTGGTCTGCCCGTCATCATCATGTCGGGTTACACGAAGGAGACGCTGACCGTCAGCGGTCTGACCGATCCGGTGAATCTGCTGCGGAAGCCATTCTCGCCGACCGAACTGCGCCGCCGCATTCGCACCGCCCTCGATCGACGCGCGTAGCGCGGTCGTAGGGCGGGTCCTTTTGGACCCGCCTGTCGTGCCGGGTCCGAAAGGACCCGGCCTACAGATCATTTCGGTAACGGCTTCAACGCCGGCTTCGCGCCGTCCGGCAACGGCGTGCGCGCCGTGTTCAACACCATCGCGAGCATCGTGTAGTAGCCGGTGAGTCCCAGCGTGTCGATGACGCCCCGCTCGCCGAGCATCGCCACCGCGCGCGCGTACGTGCCGTCGCTCACGGTCTGCGTTCGTCGCAGCTCGTCGCACAACGTGTAGACGGCTTCTTCATCGTCCGCCAATTTTTCCGGCCGGCGTCCTTCGGCAACCGCTTGAACGATGTCGGCGCGGAGGCCGCCTTGGAGCGCGAGCGGCTGATGCGCGTTCCACTCGTACTGCTGCGTCCAGCTTCGCGCCGTCAGCAGGATCACGAACTCGCTCAGTCGCGGCGGCAGCGCGCTCTTGAAGCGCAGGTAATCGCCCATCGCGCGCGCGCGGCTCATGACGTCGGGGCTGCGCAGCAGCGGGACGAACGGACCGGAGATGTCCGCCGATCGCGCGGCTTTGAACTCGGCCACGGCCTGCGTCTGCGCCTCCGTCATCCTGTCCGCGGGAATCGGCGGCATGCGATCCTGCGCGTCCGCTCGCACCGCCCCGCCGACCATCGCCATCGCCGCCGCGAGCATCAGTAACCGCATCGCAGTCCTCCACGTGTGTCCGACATCCTCGCACATTTGATACTGTTGCGGATCGCATGCGCCGCCTGACGCCCTTGCTGGTCAACCTCGCAATCGCCGCGGCGTTTCGGCTGATGTTGCCGATGACGCTCGCCGACGGCGGCGAGCGGTACTTGTACTACGTGATGAGCTTGTTTTTCCCACTCGTCGGCTGCGCGAATTTTCAGTGCTTCAGATTTCTCCCGCCGTTGGTGCCGTCGCTGCTGCCCTTCCAGGTCATCGATTCATTCATCGCGACCGGGTTCATCTGTCAGGTCCTCGCGGGCACGCTGCTCTGGCACATCGCCCAGCGGTTGCACCCGTCGAGGCGCGTGGCGTGGCTGACCGTCTGCTGGTTCTGGGTCGCGTGGGGAGCGCTGGCGACGTTCAGCGATCCGCTCCTCATCGCCGACCCGGTGCAGGCGCTGTGGCTGGTCACCGCGCTCTTGCTGCTGCTCGACGGCCGCTATCTCCTCGCGCTGCCCGTGCTCGTGTCGGGCGCGGGCGTGAAGGAAAGCGTGCTGACGGTGCCGGTCGTCTATGCCGCCTACCTCGTCTTGTCGGGTGAAGACATCCGCAAGCGGATTCCGTGGCTCGCCGTTCTGATCGCCGTTCCGCTCGCTACGTGGGTCGTCGTCCGGCGGGTGTTGCTGAACGGCTTCAGCTACGCATCGCCCGGCGATGCGCGGTACCTCACGCATCCGTATCTGTTCGGCCTGTGGCTGAACTCGCTCGGGTCGTGGCCGCACAGCCTGGTCATCGCCGCGCTGTACATCTTTTCGGGATTCGGCGCGGCCTGGATCTTCGGCGCGCTCGGTCTCTGGCGCGGCGATCGCCGGATGCGCGCGCTCAGCGCGGCCTCGGCGCCCGCGATGGCGTTTCTCGCCTTGTACCAGGAGCCGCATCGCGCCGTCGCCTGTTTTCCGTGGGCCGTCTTGATTCCCGCGGCGGCGTACGTCGAGTCGCTGCCGCTGCCGCTCATGGCCGCCGTGTTCGTCGTCAATGCCGCCTTCACGATCCGCATGAGCGCCACCGTCTCGTGGTTGCCGAGCGCGAGCGTCTTGTTCGCGATCCTGATCGCGCTGATCGCTGCGAGCGTGTACCTGAAGCGCTCGCGTCGCGTGACCGCCGAACCCGTCGCGGCGCCGTTCGCGCCTTCTCGCGGCGGATTCGCCGTCGCCTCCGCCGTCGTCGCGCTCGCGATCGTGCTCCTCGTCCTCGTCTCCTCTCACGTCGCGCGGGCGCGCAGCTTCCGCGAAACCGCGCTGGCGCAGCCGCCGTCCGGCATCATTTCGGTGGACGAGGATGGGACGCCGGGGCTGGCCGTGGCGCCTGACGAGACGCGCATCATCTTTACTGGAAAACGCGGCGGCAACTCCAGCGCGAGACAACTGTGGCTGACGACGATCGGATCCACGACCGCCGAAGCCATCGCGGGAACCGAAGGCGCGAGCGCGCCGTTCTGGTCGCCGGACGGACGCGCCGTCGGGTTTTTCGCGGACGGCGTGCTCAAGCGCGTCGATCTCGCGTCGCACGACGTGCGCGTCCTCGCCGTGGCGCCCGAGTCGCACGGCGGCGCGTGGGCGCCGGGCGGAACCATCCTCTTCGCCGCCGGATCCGCAACCCCGTTGCAGCGGGTGGCGGCGACCGGCGGCCCCGCGACGCCGGCGACCGCGCTGGACGCCGCGCGGCCGCGCACGGCGCATCGCTGGCCGCACATGCTGCCGGACGGTCGACATTTTCTTTTCACCGAGATCGGTCCGGCGATCGATGAAGGCGTGCTGCGGCTGGGATCGCTCGGATCGAACGAGAGTCGGCTGATTCTGAAAGACGCCTACGCCGGCGTGTACGCGCGGCCTGGCGTCGTGCTCTTCGCCAGAGAAGGGGCGGTCCGACTGCAGCCGTTCGATCTTCGTCGGCTGTCGGTGTTCCCGCCGAACCTGCCGACCTCGCTGCCGCTGATGGTGTCGGCCGGGTTCTCTCGCGCCGCGATGACGGTGGCCACGCGGACGCTCGCCTTTGCCGTGCGCGAGCGGCCGCCGGACGACCGGGTGCACGTCGAATCGCGTTGGTACGATCGCGCCGGCCGGCCGCTCGATCGCGCGGCCGAGATCGACTTCCGGCGCGTCGAGTCAGCCGATGGCCGGCAAGTCGCGTCCATTTCAGAGACCGACAATGGACGCCTGGAGATTCTGACGAAGCCCGCCGGCGGCGCCGCGCGCACGGTGGTAATCAACGTCCTCGCCGGATCGGAGCCGACGAGCTTTTCGCCCGACGGGCGCGTCCTGCTCTACACGGGCGTCGGCGACCAGATGGGCATCCGTGCCGTGGACACGAGGACGAGGGGCGATACGCCGGCGACGCCGCTCTTCCGCGACGCGTCCCACGCCGTGCAGGCGCAATTTTCACCCGATGGCCGCTGGATCGCCTACAGCACGGAGGATCAGAAACGTCTCAACGTGTACGTGCAGCCGTATCCGCCGACCGGCGACACGTGGATCGTCTCGACCGACGGCGGCGAGCAGCCGCGATGGCGACCCGACGGTCGCGAGCTCTTCTACATCGCCGAGCGCCGTTTCGTGATGGCTGTTGACGTCAACACCGAGGATGGATTTCGCCTCGGCGGGCGGCGCAGTCTATTCGAAGTGCGCATGCCCGGCCGGGGCGACGCGAGGTTCCAGTATGCGGTGTCGCCCGACGGTCAGCGGCTGCTCGTGAATACGATCACCGATCCCGAACGCTCCGCCCGCGTGAACGTAATCGTCAACTGGACCCGCGCGCTGAAACTCATCGAGAAGTAGGCCGGGGTAGACTACCGTGGACCGCCGATGAAACTGGCGTTAATTGGGTTCGGGTACTGGGGACCGAACTATGCCCGCGTGCTGCACGATCTGGCCGGCGTCAAGCTGACGGTCGTCTGCGATCGCAGCGCCGATCGCCTGGCGCAGCTGCGCGCGCGCTATCCCGCGGTCGAGGCCGTGCAGGATGTGAACGACGTCCTCGGCCGCCGCGACGTCGACGCCGTCGTTGTCGCGACCCCGGCCTCCACGCACGGCGACGTCGTCCGCGCCGCGCTGAAAAGCGGCCGCCACGTGCTCGTCGAGAAGCCGATGGCGCTCGATGCGGCCAGCTGCGACGCGCTTTGCGATCTGGCGGACTCGGCCGGCCGTGTGCTGATGGTCGGGTACACCTTTCTCTATAACGCGGGCGTCCGCAAGATGAAGGAGTGCATGGCGCCCGACGCGTTCGGGCAGGCGTACTACCTGCACGCGACGCGCACCAATCTCGGGCCGATCCGACAGGACGTCAGCGCCGTCTGGGATCTCGCGCCGCACGACGTGGCGATCTTCAATTACTTGCTGGACGAGCGGCCGCAGTGGGCGTCGGCCATCGGGACGCGCGTGTTGCGCAACGACCGCGACGACATCGCGTTCGCGACGCTCGGCTACAAGAATGATGTCGTCGGTAATATTCACGTCAGCTGGGCCGACCCCAACAAGGTCCGCGAAGTGGTCGCCGTCGGCAGCCGCCGTCGTGTCGTCTTCAACGATCTCAACGACGTCGAGTGCGTGCGCGTCTTCGAGCGCGGCGTGTCGGCGACCGATGTGACGGCCGATTCGTTCGGCGAATTCAAGCTGCTCGTGCGCGACGGCGACATCATCAGTCCGAAAATCGAGCCGAGCGAGCCGCTCAAGACGCAGTGCATGGCGTTTGTCGACGCGGTGACGACTGGTCGCCGGCCGCTGGCGGACGGCCGGTTCGGCGGGCACGTCATCCGCGCGCTGGCAGCCATCGAAAAGTCGATGCGAAGCTGCGGCGCCGCCGTGGAAGTGTGAAGGCTGAAGTGTGAAGGCGGAAGGCAGAAGGCAGAAGTGAAGGAAGTGAAGAAGGCGGTCGAGGTACAGCTCGGACCGGACTCGGTGATCGACCCCGGGGTCCTGCTCGGCTATCCGCCCGGGCGTCCGGGGACCTTCGGTCCGACGCGGATCGGCCGAGCGGCCCGCGTGCGCGCGGGGACGATCATCTATGCCGGCGTCGATATCGGCGAGGATTTCGAGACCGGCCACCACGCCATCGTCCGCGAGGACAACACCATCGGCAGCCACTGCACGCTCTGGAACAACTCGACCATGCATTCACTGCAACATCTATATCGCCCAGTTCACGACCATCGAAGAGGACGTGTTCCTCGCACCTGGCGTGTCCATCGCCAACGATCCGCATCCCATCTGCACCAAGTGCATGCAGGGCCCGACGATCAGGCGCGGCGCGCGGATCGGCGTCAACGCGACGCTGCTGCCGCTGATCACGATCGGCGAGAACGCGCTCGTCGGCGCCGGCAGCGTCGTGACGAAGGACGTGCCCGACGGCATGGTCGTCGCCGGCAGTCCGGCGCGCATTCTTGGTCCGGTCGGCAAGGTCGAATGTCCTTTCGGGATCGTGATTCCGTACGACGAACGCGGACTCGACGTCCGCCGCCGCCCGGAATGGACCACCGTCGCTCCCCTCCCGCGGCCCGTCACTCTCCCGCCGAAGACACCGCGGTAACGGATGCGCGTTCTCGCCGCCACGTTCGCGTACAACGAGGGCGACAAGATTCGGCGAACGCTGGCGCGCCACCCGAGTCCGCGCCCGTACGATCTGCTGGTCTTCGACGATGGATCGACCGATCGCGCGCTGGAAGGCCTCGATTCGAGCGTGATCGTTCTGCGGAACGAGACGAACCGGGGCATCGGCTCGGCGATGAAGGGCGTCTTTCAGTACGCGTTGAACAAGAACTACGAAGTTCTCGTCATTCAGGCGGGCAACGACAAAGACGATCCGCTCGAGATTCCGAAGCTGCTCGAGCCGATCGTCACCGGCCACGCCGACTTCGTGCAGGGCTCGCGCTACCTGCACGGCGGCGGCTTCGGCAACATGCCGGCCTACCGCATGTTCGCGACGCGCGTCGTGCATCCGCTGGTGTTCTCGCTCGCGGCGCGCAAGCACGTCACCGAGAGCACGAACGGCTTCCGCGCGTTCAAGGTCGAGTTGCTGCGCGATCCGCGGATCGACTGGCGTCAGCCGTGGCTCGACCGCTACGAGCTCGAGCCGTACCTGCTCCTGAAAACCATCCGGCTCGGCTACCGGCACTGCGAGGTGCCCGTCATCAAGATCTATCCCAAGCACGAGCTGGGATACACGAAGATGCGGCCGTTTGTCGACTGGTGGAGTATTCTCCGGCCGGTCGTCTATCTGGGCCTCGGTCTGAGAAAATAAGACAAGCCACGGAGACTCGGAGACACCGAGAAAGAGAGTTGAACGCAGAGAACGCAGGGATCGCAGAGCGCGCCGACCGTGATTCGGCGGGCGCCGCGAAGCGGCGGCACAGGCGTCACACGCCGACAGACGAGCAAGTCCACGCAGCAATCGAAGGCTTGCTCGTCTGCCGGTGTGTGACGCCTGACATCGGCCTGCTATGCAGGCCGACCCGCCGAATCGTCTGGCGCGCCTCCGTGTCTCCGCGTCTCTGTGGCCATTCCTCTTCGTTTGTCTTCTTCTCTGCGTTCTCGGCGGTCTCTGCGTTCTACTCCGTCTGTCCGTCTGCCCTTTAATCGAGCAACGCCAAAGCATGACGACTCTTACGAAGGTCCCGTTCGTCGATCTCAAAGCGCAGCGCGAGTCGATCAAAGCCGAAGTCGACGCGGCCGTTCTGAAAGTCTTCGACAAAGGCGATTTCATCCTCGGCGCGGCCGTCGAGAAGTTCGAGGCCGACTACGCCGCGTACATCGGCGCCAAGCACGCGATCGGCGTCGGCACCGGCCTCGCGGCGATCGAGCTGGCGCTGCGCGCGTACGGCGTCGGGCCCGGTGACGAAGTGATCACGGCCGCCAACACGTTCATCGCGACCGTCCTCGCCATCACCGCCGTCGGCGCGACGCCGGTGTTCGTCGACATGGACCGCGAGCGCTACACGATCGACCCGGCGGCAATCTCCGCCGCGATCACGTCGAAGACGCGCGCGATCGTGCCCGTGCACCTGTACGGCCAGTCGGTCGATCTCCACGGCGTGCTCGCCGTCGCGCGTCGTCACAACCTCCTGGTCGTCGAAGACGCCGCGCAGGCGCACGGCGCGACATACAACGGCACGCGCGTCGGCACGTTCGGCCACGCCGCCGCCTACAGCTTCTACCCGGCGAAAAACCTCGGCGCCTACGGAGACGGCGGGCTGATCACCACGAACGACGATCGGACCGCGGAAAAACTGCGCCTGCTGCGCAACTACGGCCAGCGCGTGAAGTACTCCCACTCGATCGCCGGCACCAACTCGCGGCTGGACACGGTGCAGGCTGCCGTCCTCGGCGTGAAGCTGCGGTACCTCGACGGCTGGAACGCGGCGCGTCGCCGCCACGCCGCCGCGTACGCCGCGCGCCTGAACAAGATCGTGCACACGCCGGTGAGTGCCGCTGATGCGGAGCACATCTTTCACGTGTACGTGATTGAGACCGACCGTCGAGATGCGGTGCGCGACGCGCTGCGCGAGCGAGGCATCGACACAGGCATTCACTATCCCGTGCCCGCGCACCTGCAGGAAGTCTGCGCCGATCTCGGCTACGAGCTCGGGGATTTCCCCGTCACCGAGGCCGCGGCCGGCCGGATTCTCTCGCTGCCGATGTATGCGGAATTGAGCGACGCGCAGATCGACTACGTGTGCCAGGCCGTCGCCGATGCGTTAATGTAGGCCGGACCACGTAGGCCGGGTCCTTTCGGACCCGGCTGGGGGGCCACCTTCGATCCGGCGGGTCCAGAAGGACCCGCCCTACAATGTGAGTTCCTATGGGCAACTTGCTCGGTGATCTCCGCTACGCGTTCAGGTCGCTGATTCGTCAGCCGACGTTCGCCGCCGTCTCGATTCTGACGCTCGTCCTCGGCATCGGGACCAACACGGCGATCTTCAGCGTCATCAAAGCGGTGCTGCTGAATCCGCTGCCCTATCAGAATCCCGAACGGCTCGTCGTCTTGTGGGAGCAGAGCCCGACGGGCGCGACGGATCTCGTCGCGCCGCTCACCTACGTCGACTGGAAGGATCAGTCGAAGACGCTGCAGTCGATGGCGGCGTACCGCAGTCTGCGCTACGCGTTCGCGGGCGAGGGCCAGCCGCTCGACGTGCCGAGCGTCCGCGCGACACCGAATGTCTTCTCGGTCCTGCGCGTCAACCCGCTGCTCGGCCGCGCGTTCGTGTCGGAAGAAGGACAGCCGGGCGCCGATCGCGTCGCGATTCTGAGCCAGGCGTTCTGGGAGCGGCACTTCGGCGGATCGCCGAGCGTCATCGGCCGCAAGATTCAGCTCGACGCGCAGCCGTACACCGTCGTCGGCGTCATGCCGGCCGCCTTTGATTTTCCGCCGAGCGGCAACGTCGACGTCTGGACGCCGCTCAGCTTCGATCCCAACGATCAGCACGGCCGTTCCCGCAAAGCGCGATCGCTGAACGTCGTCGGCCGGCTTGCCGACGGATCGACGCTCGCTCAGGCGCAGCGCGAGATGGCGGTGGTCGCCAGCCGACTCGCGACAACGTATCCGGACAGCAACACCGGGTGGGGCGCGCGCGTGATTGCGGCGCAGGAGCAACTCGTGACGACCGTGCGTCCCGCGCTCACGCTGATTTCCACGGCCGTCGGATTCCTGCTCCTGATCGTCTGCGCGAACGTCGCGAACCTGATCCTGGCGCGGCTCTCGACGCGGCAGACCGAAATCGCCGTGCGCGCGGCGCTCGGAGCCGGGCGCTGGCCGCTCGTGCGTCAGGTGATGGCCGAAAGCTTCCTGCTTTCCGGCATCGGCGGCGCGCTCGGACTGTTTGTCGCCTGGGCCGGCGTGCGCTTCGTCCACGCGCTGCCTGAGGGCAGCTTGCCGCGGATGAACGACGTCCGGCTGGACGGCGGCGTCCTGCTGTTCGCGCTCGGCGTTTCCGTGATGGTTGCGCTGATCTTCGGCCTCGTGCCGGCGCTGCAGGCGTCGCGCGGCGGACTGCGCGACACGATGCACGCCTTCTCCGGCGCCACGAACAAGAGCGCCGGCACGCGGCTGCTGAACGCGCTCGTCGTCGTCGAGGTCGCGCTCGCGTTGATGCTGCTCGTCGCGGCCGGTCTGATGACGCGAAGCTTTGCGCAACTGATGCGCGTCTTGCCCGGCTTCGAGCCGAACAATCTCCTGGCCGTCCAGATCTATCTGCCGCAGGCCAAGTACAAGAACGGCGTCGAGCGCACGCGCTTCTACATGGACGCGATCCGCCGCGTCGGCGCGCTGCCCGGCGTCATGTCGGCCGCCGGCGTGAGCGCGCTGCCGATGTACCCCGTCGGCATCGACTACGCGCTGCCGTTCACGATCGACGGTCAGGCGCCGCCGGCCAACGGCGAGGAACCGCGCGCCGACATCCGCACGGCGTCGCCTCGCTACCTCGAGACGATGAAGATGGCGCTGCGGCGGGGACGCTTCATCAACGATCGCGATCTGCCCGGTTTGCCGGGCGTGGTCGTGATCAACGAGACGATGGCACGGCGGTACTTCGGTGGACAGGATCCGATCGGCAAGATCGTCCGCAATCCTCATGGCAGGGGTGAAGTGGTCGGCGTGGTCGGCGACGTGAAGCATTACGGATTGGACGGCGGACCGCGGGCCGAGCTGTTCATGCCCGCGTGGCAGCAGCCCCTGAACGGCATGGCCCTCGTCGTGCGGACTTCGTCTGATCCCAAGTCGTTCGTCGAGTCGATCCGGCGGGAGATTCTGACGGTCGATGCCGAGCAGCCGATCTACGACGTGAGCACGATGGTGGACGTCGTCTCGAGGTCGGTGTTTCTGCCGCGCATCAGCATGGTGCTGCTCGGCGCGTTCGCCGTCTGCGCGCTGCTGCTCGCCCTCGTGGGCATCTACGGCGTCGTGTCGTACTCGGTGACGCAGCGGACCAGGGAACTCGGCGTCCGCATGGCGCTCGGCGCGGACGCCGGCGCGACATTGCGGCTCGTGCTCGGCCGCAGCATGCTGCTGGTCGGCGGCGGCGCGGCCATCGGCTTCGTCTTGTCGATGGCGCTGACGCGCGCGATGGGCGTCATGCTGTACGACGTGAGCCCGTTCGATCCGATCGTCTTCGCCGGCGTGTCGTCGCTGCTGGTGGCGGCGGGATTCATGGCCAGTTTCATTCCAGCCCGCCGCGCGACGCGCGTCGATCCGATCGTCGCGCTGCGCGTGCCGTAGAGGGTGTCGTCGATCGGCTCTTCGGTTTTGTAGCGCGACGCTTCAGTAGCTCTCGCATTTGTAGCGCGAGGCTTTCAGCCGAGCGTCTTCGTGACGGCGACGCCGCGAGTGTGTAGCCCGCATTCTTCGCGCATAACCACGTTTCCGGCGGCGGTTACGATCACGCGATCAAACATCGCCCAGTCAGCGGTTGCCTGTGGTTTCGCGAACAACCCGCGTTATGGCGGATTGGTTCCGTCACCACTTGGCAGTGTCCGAAGCTCCGGGTAGCTCTTGGTGGACAACGATGGAGGGCGAAATGTCGCGGCGCGAGGAGCTCAATCCGCAGGTCTACGCCCGGGTTGGCGGAATCCTGTACTTGGTGATTATTGCGGCGGGCATGTTCGGCGAACTCGGCGTGAGAGACCGTCTCATCGTCTCCGGGAATGCGGCCAGAACGGCGACAAACGTTCTCGCGTTCGAAGGCCTGTGGCGCCTTGGCATCGCCGGCGACCTTGTCATGCACGTGTGCGATATACCGCTGATGCTCATCTTCTACGCGCTGCTCAAACCAGTCAGTAAGTACCTCGCGGTGCTTGCCGTGCTGTTTACCCTCGCCCAGACCGCAGCGCTCATTGCTTTCAAGCTCAACCTCCTCGTCGGTCTCTTCTTCGTAGGGGACTTTGCGTACCTCAACGCGTTTCAGCCGGCCCAGCGCGAAGCGTTGATGTATGTCTTCGTCAAGGCTGACGCGTACGGATTCGGCGTCGGTCTCATCTTTTTCGGGTGCGCGTGCTTGATCCTCGGGTACTTGATTTGGCGGTCGTCGTACCTTCCCCGGACTATAGGCGCGCTCATGCAGGTGGCGGGCGTCTGTTATCTGGTAAACAGTTTCGCCCTGATCCTCGCGCCAAAGGTTGCGTCGGCGCTCTTTCCCGCCATTCTCGTTCCTTCGTTTATCGCCGAACTGTCGCTGTGTTTGTGGCTTCTCCTGAAGGGCGTCGACGCACAGAAGTGGCAAGCCCGCGCGCAGCTGACGGCACCCTGTCGATCGTGAAACAGCGGCGGCTCATCATCGATTACTCTGACTTGGCAGTGTGCCTTCGAATCCAATCGGCAAGTTGTTCTTCGGAGACGCGACCGTCCGCCAGCGCCACCATGTGCGTGACAACCTCGGCATCGGTGGCCGTGAGATCGACACCATTAATGCCGAGGAACGTCGCCATGGCGAGCAAACCGATCCGCTTGTTGCCGTCAAGATAGGGATGGTTCTTTACCAGCCCGAAGCCGTACGCGGCAGCCAGCGCCGCGAGGTCCGTTCCCTCGGCGTAATGCCATTTGTGTTGCGGCCGCGCGAGCGCTGATTCGAGCGCGTGCTCGTCTCGAACGCCCGGCAGCCCGCCATGTTCCCGCAGTTGGTCGCCGTGAATGGCGTCGACCACAATCCGGCTCAACCACCGCGGCTCCCGTCGGCGACGCGCCACGCGTTACTTGGCCAGGGCTCGAAGCGCGTGGCGATACTTCTTGGCGGCTTTGACGGCGATTCTCAACGCACGCTCGGTTTCTCGAGCGTACGGCGTCAGCAGGATTCCCCGGTCGGTCTCAATCGCCAGGACGCGGTCGCCGGCGTCGAGGCGGAGTCGATCCGCCATGTCCTTGGGGAGCGTGGCGCTCACTGACCCGCCCGCTTGTCGAAGCGTCACTTCTTTGGTCATGGACTCCTCGCAGGGTTCAAGGTTAGAGTAGCACATTCGTGCTACGGATCGTCGGTCGCTTCCGTGCCGAGGCTCCTTATGCTGCAGCGTAGACGGATCGACTCCGCGACAGTCGTCGTGCTGGTGCTTCTCGCCACCGTTTATTCCACGCGCGTCCAAACGTGGGGCCCTCAAGGCCATCGGCTGGTCGCGCTGATTGCCGCCGAACGTTTGACTCCCGTCGCGCGGCAGAATGTCGTCTGGCTGCTCGGGCCACAGAGTCTCGCCGACGTGTCCTCGTGGGCCGACCAGTACCGCGAGGGGAACTACCAGACCTTCTTCTGGCACTTCCTCGACATACCGCCCGAGGCGACCAGCTACGATCGCGACCGCGATTGCCCGCTGCAGCCGGGCGTGACCGCCGGGTCGCGTGCCGACAAATGGGCGCGGCGGGAACGACGTCCCCGTCTCGATATTCGGCGAGGAGTATTGCGGGTCGAATCCCTGCAATCTGCATACGGTCTGGGACAGCGCGCTGATCGCGCATCGCAATCTCGAGGACGCGGAGTTTCTTTCGACACTCAGAGATGAGATCCGGCGGAACGGCTGGGAGACGCGACCAACGGGCGTGCCCGCCGAGTGGGCGATGCAGTCGCACGACCTCGCGAAAGCCGCGTTGCTGCCGCCGCACAGCAACGCCGACGAAGCGTACTATCGCGCGCAGATTCCAGTGGTCGAAGAGCGCCTCGCACTCGGCGGCCTCCGTCTGGCGGCGCTGCTGAACGAAGTCCGCACCACGCCTCCGCCCGCGCAGTAACGAAAGCGATCGCAGGGAGTAATCGTGAAACAGATCGTGGCTTGCCTTGTCGTCGCCGCCGCGCTGGCCGCGACCATCGCGTGTGGCGCCGCGGCCAGGACGCTCGACATCTACTTCATCGACGTCGAAGGCGGTCAATCCACGTTGATAGTCACACCCGCGAGGCAGACACTGCTCATCGACGCGGGGTTTCCCGGCAGCGGGACCTTTCAGTCGAAGCCCGGCGATCCGCGCGACGCGCGCGATGCGCAGCGGATTGCCGCGGCCGCGCGGGACGCCGGTGTCGCGCGGATCGACTATCTGCTCATCACGCATTTCCACGCGGATCATGACGGCGGTGTCGTCGAGCTCGCGCAGTTGATGCCGATCGGGACGTTCATCGATCACGGCAGCGTTCCGCCGGAGGCGGAGCAAAACGTCGCCGGCACGCTGGACGCGTTCCAAGCCTACGCGGCCGTTCGCGCGAAAGGCCGTCACATCGAACCGAAGCTCGGCGATCGCCTGCCGCTAAAGGGCCTCGACGCCATCGTCGTCAGTTCCGCGGGATCGACGATCGTCAAGCCTCTCGCCGGCGCCGGCGGACACAATCCCGCGTGCGCCGCGACGTCGTCACCAGGGCCCGACGCGCAGGAGCCGCACGAGAATCCGCGATCGACCGGCATTCGCCTGCGGTTCGGCAAGTTTCGATTCCTTGACGTCGGCGATCTCAGCGGACAGCCGCTCTTCGCCCTGGCGTGTCCGAACAATCTGGTCGGCCCCGTCGACGTGTATTTGGTGGCGCATCACGCAAATGTGGATGCGACCGACCCGGCGACGTTCGCCGCGTTCAAGGCGCGGGTCGCGATTCTCAACAACGGCGCGACCAAAGGCGGCGCGCCGGAGGTGTTCGCGACCTTGCATCGCGCGCCGGGTTTGGAGGACGTGTGGCAACTCCACCGCTCGGAAAATGCCGGCGCGGACAACTTCACGGACGATCGCATTGCCAACCTGAATGAACGCACGGCGCATTGGATAAAGCTCAGCGCGAACGACGATGGCTCGTTTCGAGTAAGAAACGGGCGTACTGGTGGCGAGAAGGGCTACGGTGCCCGATAGAGAGGGCGTCACCCACGATGACATCACACGTAAGAAACGCGCGTTGAGCCGCCTCGTCGCGTTCTATCGCCATCAAGGAACCGACCATCGAGGACGATCGCTGGACGACATTCGCGCGATGAGCGTCGACGCGCTCGAAGCCACGCACGACTTCATCCAGTGGCTGTTCCCGCTGCCGGAGCCAAGCTCCGCCAGCGCCGATGCTCCGCTGCTGACGCCTGAGGACATCCGGCAGTTCAACGCCGATCGCATGCTGCGAGACGAGCTGTCGCGTTCACTCGCCGTGATGCTGCGCTTCTACGGCTTCGCGTCGCGCGAGCACGCCGGGCCTGGCGGCGTCGAGATCGTCCGTGCAACGGGGTTCGCCGCGCGAGGTCGGATCTGGCTGCATCCGCACAGTCATAACTTTCTCCGCATCACGCGCATCCTGCGCGCGCTCCACCTGCTCGGCTGCGCGGATCACGCGATCGCGTTGCTGGGATGTCTCGAGGACGTGTATGCCGAGTTCCCCGACACGATAGGCCCGCGCACGATCGCGTTCTGGCGGAGCGCGCGCGCCGCGCAAGAGTCGCGGAGGCCGTGATGTTCGTGCTTGCCCGAGCCGTGACGTACGCGGCGCTCTTCATCGGGTTCGTTCTCGTCTTTCTCCCGGCGCGGATCCTGTCCTCGGCCGGCATCGCGCCGCCCGCGGCGATCGGCGCGTGGCAGATCGGAGGGATGGTCACCGGCGCACTGGGGTCGGCGCTGGCGCTGTGGTGCATCTTCGCATTCGTGTTCGTCGGACGCGGCACGCCCGCTCCGTTCGATCCGCCGCGGCGGCTGGTGGTGCGCGGTCCGTATCGACTGGTGCGTAATCCGATGTACATCGGCGCCGGCCTCGCGCTCGGCGGCGCCGCGCTTTTCTATCAATCGCTTGCGCTGCTCGGCTACGTCGGCGTGCTGTTTGTCACGACGACGCTGTTCATCGTGGGCTACGAGGAACCCACGCTGCGGCGCCTGTTCGGCGACGAATACAAGACGTACTGTTCGACAACGGCGCGCTGGCTGCCGCGCCTGACGCGCAGCCGGGAGGCGAAGGGGGCGCGATAGCACACGTTCTTCGATCGCGGGGCTGAAAGCCCCGCGCTACGAATCAAGCCGGGTCCGAAAGGACCCGGCCTACTTCCGCGGCCCTGAAGGGCCGCGCTACAAATCTGGCGATCGCCAGCTGTAGCCGAAGTGGTACGCGCTACCGGCGAGCGGCTGCAGCTGGCGCCTCGACGATCGACCGACGGTCCGATCCCACCCGTCCTCCGCGTCCCGATACTCGACGTCGATCGACGGCTCGTTCCGAAACGAGTAGATGCGGCCGATCGGCCGCCCGCCGTCGCGAATCGTGCAGACGACGCGCGCGCCCTCGCCGACCAGACGGTCGACGGCAGGCCGCGTGAACGGGTTGCGGTTGTCGTCGACGAACTCGACGTAGTAGTCGAACCGCGGCACGCCGTACGCGCGATAGAACGCTTCGGGCTGATACTGGCGCCCGAAGCGGTCGTCGCCGAAATCGAGCAGGTGATTCGGATCCGGCGGGCGCAGCGATCCGCCGTAGCTCAAGCCGTAGTAGAACTCGCCGAAGTGGCCGAGCGCCGCGAGCTTCGTCAGCTGAAAAACGTACGGCAGATTCTCATCGTGCGATCGCACGTAAAACGCCGCGGCCTTGACGGTCCGACACATACTCATCTTCAACCCGGATCCCACCTCCCGTGAGAGCTGTTCGGGAAGAAGTCCGCGGCTCGCGACCGGCTCGAAGGCGACGACTTCAGCCTGTTGCGCCATCATCGTCGCCAGCGTCAGTAGCAGCGCGAGCGCGAAGCCGCCGCGCGCGACCGGCGGCAGTCGGCGCGCGAGAATCACTTGCCCTTCCGCAAACGCGGAGATCGCCCACGCGACCAGCAGGAGCGACGGCGTGGCAAGCGGCGATGCGTTGAGCCACGTCGCCTCGGGCACGTGGCCGACCGAGACGAGCCCGGTCACGTAGCGGATCACGCCGTACGAGGCCAGCAGCCACCACGCCGCGAGGACTCCGACCGCGCGTCCCCGCAACGCTTCGATCGCCGCGAGCAGGAACGCGATCGTCACGGCGATCCACGCGCCGCGGAACGGAAAGTACCAGTCGACGGCGCGCGCCCACGCCACCCACACGTCGCGCGACGGCATCAGTCCGCCGCGACCACCTCGCAACAGCACGTAGCCCACCATCGTGAGGTCCGTTCCACGGCGCCTCGCCACGAGACCGATCAGCACGTCGAACGCGACGCCGAGCGCGAACGCGAGAAAGCCCGCGACGAACACGCGATCGCGCGCGAGCCGCCTCACGCGGTCGACGATCCCGCCGTCGGTCAACGCGACGCCGAGCACGGCGACGATGGGCAACATGACGAACCCGTCGGTCAGGGACACCCACCCGGCCAGCGCGCAGAACGACGCGACCCACGCGGGGCGTCGCGTCCGCATCGCTCTCGACTGCGTCACGAAGAGGAGCAGGACGAGCAGCGGCGTCGACGTCAGCCGTCCCCATCCGCTCTTGGACACGAAGACGAAAAACGGCGACACGAACACGAGGAGGGCGAACGTCCACCCGGCGGCCGCGCTCTCGAGCACGCAAAGGCCCAGCACGACGCCCGCGGCGGCCAGACCGACGTTCGTCAGCCCGCTCGCCATGAAGAGCGTCCGCTCGGAGATCGGTTGACCGAGGAGCCGCATCGCGCCGCTCGACAAGTAATAAAACGTCACGTCGCCCAAGCCGTGCTGGGAGAAGAACATGGACTGCAGGAAGTTGTAGCGGATGCCGTCGCGGACGTTCAGCAGGGGCAGCGCGTGCAGGCGGAGGCCCGGCATGATCTCGGACATCTCGTCCGGCGATCGGCAGAGCGCGTCCATGAGGTCGGTGAAACGGAAATAGATGCCCAGCGCCGCCGTCAGCACCGTGAGCGCCAAGACGAAGCGGAGCCACCACGACCGCTGCACCGAAACTCCCACGCCGGGGGAGATTGTGCAAGAATCTGCGGACGAATGCGAGGCGCATGATGAGCAAAACCGTTCTTGCCGCAACTCTCCTGGTGAGTGTGACCGTGGCCGTCGCGATGGCCGGCGGACAGTCGGCGTCGGGCCGCGTCGAAATCAAGACGCTTTCGACCGACGCGAGCCGCGTGACCGGCGGTGACGTCCTCGCCCAAATCACCGCGCCGGCCGGCGCGGCCGTCAGAGTGTCAGTGGGTGGCCGCGACGTCAGCGGCGCGTTTCGCGCGGGCGCCGCGCCGAACACGCGCGTCGGGCTCGTGACCGGGCTCCCGAACGGCAAGAGTGTGATCGACGTCAGAGTGGGAACGCGCTCTTCCCCACCCGACCCATCCGCCCCACCCGCCTCATCTCTCTCTGTCGTCAACTACCCCATCACGGGGCCGGTCTTCTCTGGACCGTGGATTCAGCCGTTCATTTGCCAGACGGACACCTTCAAGCTCCCGGACGGCACCACGCTCGGCGCGCCGCTCGACGCGAACTGCTCGGCCAAAACCGTCGTGCAATATGTGTATCGCACGAACACGACGCCCGGGGCGTTCAAGCCGCTGCCGAACCCGACGTCGTTGCCGGCTGATCTCGCGCAGACCACGACGAGCGCCGGCGCGACGGTGAACTTCATCGTCCGCGTTGAAACCGGCACGATGAACCGCGCGGTTTATCAGAACGCCATCCTGCACGACCCGACGGTCGATCCGCCGCCGAGTCCGTTCGCGCCGCCGAAAGGCTGGAACAGGCATCTGGTCGCCATTCACGGCGCCGGCTGCCCGGGCGGCTGGTACATCCAGGGCGGCGTCATGGGCACGACGCCGCTGGACGCGGCGCGTCTCGGCGAAGGCGACGCGCTCTTCATCAGCACCCTCAATCATCCGACCAACAGTTGCAACGCCATCGTCGCGGGCGAGACCACGATGATGGGCAAGGAGCATTTCATCGAGACCTTTGGCGTGCCGGCGTACACGATCAGCACCGGCTCGTCTGGCGGGGCGTACACGAGCCTGCAGATCGCCGACGCGTTTCCCGGCCTCGTAGACGGCGTCAGCATCGGCGCGACGTTCCCCGACGCGCTGTCCATCGCGCTCGCCGGTCTCGACGCGCACCTGCTGACGCACTACTTCGCGATGACCAACCCCTCCAGCCCTACCAGCCCCACCCGCCCTACCAGCCCTACCCGCCCCACGTTCACTGACGCGCAGAAGCTGGCGATCACTGGCTACTCGACGATCAAGGCATTTGTCGACGCGGCGAATCAGTCGCAGCGGACCGATCCGGTTCCCGATCGCGCGGACGTTGAGGGTTATCAGTCGGCGCGATGGAACGCGATCGTGCCCGAGGCGCTGCGCTACGATCCGGTCAAGAACCCGCGCGGCGCGCGACCGACGATCTTCGACGTGGCGCGCAACGTCTACGGCACGAACCCGGCCACCGGTTTCGCGCTCCGGCCCTACGACAACGTCGGCGTGCAGTACGGGCTGAACGCGCTCAACAGCGGCGCCATGACGCCGGCGCAGTTCCTCGATCTGAATGAACGGATCGGCGGCGTCGATCAGAATTCCAACTACGTCGCATCGCGCACGGTCGGCGACGCCGGCGCCATCGCGCGGACGTATCAAAGCGGACTGCTGCTGAGCGGCAAGGGCGGCCTCGCGTCCATTCCGATTTTCGACAACGCCACGTCGAACGAAGCCGGCGGCTATCACTACGGCTGGTTCCACTTCGCGCTGCGCG
>JACPZV010000353.1 GCA_016195295.1 Acidobacteriota bacterium | reverse complement strand
CGGGGCGACGGCTGGTCACCGCGCGGTTCACGATCGACCGCATGGTCTCGAATCAGATGGACTGCTACCGCCGGTGGCTTCTTGCCACGCCGAAGCTCGCGCCATCTCCGGCGAGCGAAGGCGGGGCCACGCCGCAGTCCGCGTCGTCGTGCAGGGGCGAAGGCGGACGCACGTGAGCGCGCTCGGCTGGTGGCCGCGCGATGGACGCGGACGAGCGATCGCAACCTTCTGCGTTCTCATCGGCGCGCTGTATTTGGCCAAGAGCGTGTATCGAGGGTTGTCGTACACGCGCGGCGATTTCTACTACACGATGCCCGGTGAGTACGCGCGGCGATGGAATCCCACGTTGTGGAACAGTCCGGACTTGCAGGAGGCGCGCGGATACAACCGAGGCGAGTACTACTACGGGCCGACGCAGTATCTGACGTTATTGCCGTTGGTCTTCATCAACTCGTACGAACAGATCGCGTCCGTCCTGCTCGTGCTGTACGCGGTCGTGTTGATCGCGGCGTGCTATGTGCTGTGGGACTTGCTGGCGAGGGGAGAAGGGCAGGTAGGGCAGGTGGGGCAGGTGGGGTTGATGGCGCCGGCGATCTTCGCGCTGGCGCTGGCGTTCCTGCCGTTGACGCAGGCGTTCGTGCAGCGCGAGTTCGAGGTCGTCGCGTTGCTCGCCCTCATCTGTGCGTGCGCGCTCGTTGCGCGCGGACGCGAGATCGGGGGCGGCGCCGCCGTCGCGTACCTCACGTGGTTCAAGTACTGGCCGATCGTCCTGCTTGGCACGTTCGTGCTGCATCGGCGCGTGAAGGGACTCGTGGCGTTCGCCGGCGCGTCGGCGGTTCTGTTGCTGGCGGCGCAGTTCCTTTTCGGTCTCGATCATTTTCTGATCGGCCGAACGGCCACCATCGTGGGCGGACTCGTGCGGCCGCTCGGCGCGGGCGACGTGTTGTATCCGGTGATCGAGCGCGGCGCGCTGAAGTCGGACTTCTGCCGCCAGTGGGTGCAGGGACGCGGAACCGCGGCAGACGTGCGGTGGGCCCTGTGCGGAGTCGAGGACCGCTGGCCGTGGCTGTCGGCGAAGGCGGCGTTCGCGGGCCTCGTGCTCGTGACCGGCGCCGCGTTCACCTGGGGCGCCGTGATGCTCGAGCGCCGGCGATCCGACGCCGACCTGATGAAATGGGGCGCCATCTGGGAGTTCAGTATTCTCACGATTGCGGGCGTCGTGTTCCTGCACGCGCACTACTACTACCTCATCATGTTCGTGCTGCCGCTCGGCGCGTTGCTCTTCTGGTACGCGACGCGTCCGCAACCGTGGCGCGCGACGAAGCTGGCCATCTGGGCGATCGCGTACCTGCTGCTGAACGCGCTCATGATCCCGACGACTTGGCTGTCGACGCTGCTTCAACGCGATGCCTGGCAGGCGTACCTGGAGAGCGGCTTGTGTCTGCTGGGCACGCTGATGCTGCTCGCTCTCGTGATCTGGGAATTCGCGCAGCTCACGCGGCGGGCGCCGTCCGCGCTCGCCGCGGTCTGATTCCGATGCCGATTGCCGCCGACGTCGTGCTGGGCGCCAACGTGACGATTCGTCATCCGTCGCTGGTGAACCTGTACGGCTGTCGCATCGGCGACGAGGTCAAGATCGGCGCCTTCGTCGAGATCCAGAAAGGCGTCATCGTCGGCGATCGCTGCAAGATCTCGTCGCACAGTTTTCTCTGCGAAGGCGTGACGATTGAGGCCGACGTGTTCGTCGGCCACGGCGTGATGTTTACCAACGATCCGTACCCGCGCGCGACCGTGAATGGACGGCTTCAGGGCGAGGCCGACTGGACCGTCGTCCCGACGGTCGTGCGCCGCGGCGCGTCGATCGGCAGCGGCGCCGTCATCCGCTGCGGCGTCACGCTCGGCGAGCACTCGATAATCGGCGCCGGCGCCGTCGTCACGCACGACGTGCCGGCGCACGCCATCGTCGCCGGGGAGTGGCCGTGTGCGACCGGCAGGACGATCGTCTGACGTCCGCGGCCGCGCGGTACCCGGTCGTCGCGACGACCACGCACGTGCGCCAGCTGTTCGAGAATCCCGACGTCGATGCCGTGGCCATCGCGACGCCGGTGTCCACGCATTTCGACTTGGCGCTGCGCGCGCTGCAGGCCGGCAAGCACGTGCTGGTGGAGAAGCCGCTGGCGGCGTCCAGCGCGGACGCGCTGCGCCTCATCGAGGAAGCCGAGCGCCGCGGCCGCGTGCTGATGGTGGATCACACGTTCGTGTACACGGGCGCCGTGCAGAAAATCGCGTCGCTCGTGTCGAGCGGGGAGCTGGGCGACATCTATTACTACGACTCGGTGCGCGTGAATCTCGGCCTGTTCCAGCACGACGTGAACGTCATCTGGGATCTGGCCGTGCACGATCTGTCGATCATGGATCACGTGCTGCCGTCGCGGCCGCGCGCCGTGTCGGCGACCGGCGTCAGTCACGTCGCCGGCGGCCACGAGAACATCGCGTACCTCACGGTGTTCTTCGACAACAACCTCATCGCGCACATGCACGTGAACTGGCTCGCCCCCGTGAAGATCCGCCGCACGCTCATCGGCGGCAGCAAGCGGATGATCGTGTACGACGATCTCGAGCCGAGCGAGAAGATCAAGATTTACGACAGCGGCATCACCGTCAACAGTCGCCCGGAGAGCGTGTACCAGATGCTCGTCGGATACCGAGCCGGCGACATGTGGGCGCCGCGGCTCGACGCGACCGAGGCGCTGAAGACCGAGGTCGCGCACTTCGTCGACTGCGTCGAGCGCGGCACGAAGCCGCGCACCGACGCCGCGAGCGGACTGCGCGTCGTCCGGCTCGTCGAGGCGGCCTCGGCGTCGATGGCGGCGCGCGGCCGGCTCATCGAGCTCGATGCGCCCGCGGGCGCGAAGCGATCGTGAGCGACCGCACGCCTCCGGCCACGCTTCTCTCCGACGGCGTCGTCGCGCTGCGCCGGCCAGAGCCGGTCGACGGACCGTTCTACTGGCAGATGCGGAACAACCTCGCGCTGGTGTCGTCGGTCATGGGATTCCGGCTCGGCGTGAGCGCGCAGACGGTGGACGAGTGGATCGCGCGCGGCGGCGGCGTCGAAGGCGACGACCTGATGCTGACGGCGGTGCTCGTGCCTGAAGCGCATCGACCGATCGGCTACGTCAAGGCGTATCGCGTCGATCGCTTCTCGCGCCACGCGTGGATTGGTCTCTGCCTCTTCGACGAGCAGGATGCCGCGCACGGCTACGGCCGGCGAATGCTGACCCAGGTGTGCGACTACCTGCACGATCAGATGGCCATTCGCAAAATCAGCCTGGATCTCCTCGCCACGAATACACGGGCGCTTGCGCTCTACACCAGTCTCGGATTCGTCGAAGAAGGCCGGCTGAAGTCGCAGTACTACACCGGCGGCCGCTTCGAGGACGTCATCATCCTCTCGCGATTTCTGGAGCCCCGTTCATAACTTCGGCATGACGCCGTCGGTCACCATCGTCATTCCGTGCTTCAACGAGGAAACGGCGCTGCCTCGCTGCATCGACCGCGTGGCGCGCTACGTCGCCGCGCAGCCGCTCGGCTCGGTTGAAGTCGTGCTCGTCGACGACGGGAGCACGGATGGGACGTGGTCGGTCCTCGAGCGGCTGCTCGAGGGTCGCGCGGGCTGGCGCGCGATTCGTCTGATCACCAATCGCGGCAGTCACGTCGCGTTGCGCTGCGCTTGCCGGTACGCGACGGGCGCGCGTGTCGTCAATCTGCCGGTCGATCTTCAGGATCCGATCGAGAACATCGATCGTCTGCTCGAGACGATGAACGAGCAGGGCGTCGACGCGGTGCTCGCCGTTCGCCGGACGCGCAACGACGGGTGGTGGTCCGAACTGACGAGCCGTCTCTACAACGGCGCGATGCACCTGGTGAATCTCCGCAAGGTGCCGCTCGAAGGGACTTCGCAGTTCCTGCTGACGCGTCGCGTCGTCTATCAGATTAATGCGCACGGCGATCATGGGTTCACGTTCGAGGGCTTTCTGGCGAGCGCGCCGCTCCGGCTGGCGATCGTATGGTACGACCGCGAGGCGGCCGTCGGACGCGTGTCGCGGTGGACGTTCGGCCGCAAGGTCCAGCACGCGCTGAACACGATCCTCAGCTTCAGCAACGTGCCCATCCGTGCGCTGAGCATGACCGGCGCCTCCGTGGCCTGCGCCGGACTCGTCTACGCGGCGCTCGTCCTCGTGCGATTCAGCTTCTTCGGCGGGAGCGTGGCCGGGTGGCCGTCGCTGATGACCGCGGTGCTCGTCATCGGAGGATTCAACCTGCTCGCTCTCGGTCTGGTCGGCGAATACGTCTGGCGCATTCTGGATGAAAGCCGCCGCCGGCCTCTGTACCAGATCGAGGATGCGCTCGGACTCGAGCCCGACGCACGCGTTGGGGCCGCGACGGATGGATCTCGCGCGCACGAGTGACCTGGACGAGGCCGAGTACGAGCGGTTTCTCGACGGGTTCGCGACGCATCCGGGCACCGCGCTCGCGTATCACTATCCGTTTTATCTGCGTTTTCTCGTCGGCTCGGCGTTTCCGGGCGCCGCGGTACGCTTTGTCGCGGCGCGCGATGCCCGCGGTCACGTGATCGGTGTGATGCCCGCGCTTCACGTGCGCACGCCGCGCATCAACGTGTGGCTGTCGCTCGCGTACTTCGGTCCGAACGCCGGCGCGCTCGTGCCGGACGGCGCCGACAAGGACGCCGACGGTGTCGCGTGCGCGCTCGTGAAAGGCGCGGACGCCGACGCGCGCGAGCGCGAGTGTGGCTCGCTCACGATGTACACGCCGCTCGCCGCCTCGCCCGCGCCGTACCGGGCCGCGCTCGGCGGCGTGGATTTCGACGTCGACCGCACGTCGCAGTGGCTGACGATCCCGGACGATCCCGACGCGTCGCCGTGGCCGGCGAAGATGCGGTATTACGTCCGCCACGCCGCGTCTCGAGGCGTGAAGGTGCGTGAAATCGCGAGCGACGCGGATCTGGCGGCGCTGTGGGATCTCTATCGCGAGCGCTGCGAGAAGCAGTCGATTCCCGTCAAGCCGCTCGCGCACATCCGGACCCTGTTCCAGACTGCGGGCCGCCACGGGGTGTTTCTCGTGGCCGAGCTGGATGGACGCGTGATCGCCGGTTTGATCTGCCTGATCGGCGGCGGCGTGCTCTCGTACTACATGCCGTGCGCGCGCGCCGACGTGCGCGCGCTGCGCCCGGCGCTCGCGCTGCTCGATCGCGCGGTCGCCATCGGCCGCGCGGCCGGCTGCCGGCGGCTGAACTTCGAGGCGTCTCCCGCCGTCGGCGATTCCGTGTATCAGTTCAAAGCCGAGTGCGGCGGCGTGCCCGTGCCGTTTCATGTGCTCGTCAAGCTGCTGCGTCGAGACGCGCTGGACGAGTACCGCGCGCTGACGCCGGCCGGACTCCGGCGAGAGGCGCCCAACGCGTTCATCGTCCCGTTCGATGCAATCTCGTGAGGATCACTGCCGGTCAAGAAATGCAACCACGAAGACGCGAAGACACGAAGATGAAAGAGCCACAGAGCCACAGAGACGCGGAGGGAAGAACAGCTCGACAGTTCGAGCGATCAGTGCGGCGGCGCCGCGAAGCGGCGGCCCAGCCGGAATCGGGACCGTGCACGAATCCGCCAGCAGTTTTTCCCGAGGGATTCGCGCACGGTCCCGATCCGGCTGCGCTCGTCGGTGTGCTCCGTGTCCACCGTGGTCTCAAGCAACGTCATGATTCCCTTCGTTGATCTGAAATCTCAGTACCGCTCGATCAAAGACGAGATCGACGCCGCGATCGCGCGCGTCTTCGAGAGCGGCCAGTTCGTCCTGGGCGACGAAGTGGCCGCGTTCGAAAGCGAATTCGCGGCGGCATCCGGCGCGCAGTACGGCGTTGCGTTGAGCTCCGGCACGGCCGCGCTTCAGCTCGCGCTGATTGCCGCGGGCATTGGCGCCGGCGACGAAGTGATCACCGTCCCGTTCACGTTCGTGGCGACCGTGGCCGCGATCCTGTACATCGGCGCGCGCCCGGTCCTCGTCGACGTCGATCCGCGGTCGTTCACGATCGATCCGTCACGGATTGAGTCCGCGGTGACATCGCGAACCAAGGCGATCATGCCCGTGCACCTTTACGGCCAGCCGGCGGACATGGATCCCATTCGCGACATCGCCGCGCGGCACGGGCTCATGGTGATCGAGGACGCGGCGCAGGCGCACGCCGCGCGCTACAAAGGACGACCGGTCGGCAGCCTCGGCGATCTGGCGTGCTTCAGTTTTTATCCCAGCAAGAACCTCGGCGCGTACGGTGAAGGCGGCATCGTCGTGACGAGCCGCGCCGACTTCGCGGATCAGCTGCGCCTGCTCCGCAACTGGGGCGAGCGCACGAAATACCAGCACATCGTCGCGGCGTTCAACGCGCGCATGCAGGGACTGCAGGGCGCCATGCTCCGCGTCAAGCTCGGGCATCTCGAGGAGTGGACCGAACGCCGGCGACGACATGCCCGGCGCTACAACGCGCTGCTGAAGGATTCCGGGCTTGGTCTGCCGGAAGAGATGCCGTACGCGCGGCACGTGTATCACCTGTACACGGTGCGCACACCCGATCGCGCGGCGATCCGCGCAGCGCTCGACGCCGCGGGGATCCAGACGGGCTTGCATTACCCCGTGCCCGTGCATTTGCAGCCGGCGTACGCCGAGCTTGGCTACACGGCCGGCGCGTTTCCCGTCTCCGAACGCGTCGCGCGCGAAGTGCTGTCGCTCCCGATGTTCCCGGAGTTGACGGATCAGCAGACGGCCCAGGTCGCTGACGCCGTCCGTACCGCGATAAGTGTGAAGTCTGAGGTCTGAAGTGTGAAGACGCGTCTTCAGCCTTCAGCCTTCAGCCTTCAGACTTGGATCTCTTTTGTGACCAACTTTCGTTCTCTTGTCACCGGCGGCGCCGGCTTCATCGGCTCCGAGCTCGTGCGCCAGCTCGTCGACCGCGGCGCCGACGTCGTCGTCGTCGACAACTTGGTGAACGGCCGCCCCGAGAACCTCGAAGGCATCGATCCGGCGCGCTGCCGGCTGGTCGTCGCGGACGTCCGTGATGGCGCTGCGATGGCGGACGCGATGGCCGGGGTCGACGTCGTGTTCCACCTGGCCTGCCTCGGCGTACGCCACTCGCTTCATTCGCCCCGCGAGAACCACGACGTCAACGCGACGGCGACGCTGGACCTGTTGTCGCGAGCGCGCACGGCCGGCGTCGGGCGGTTCGTGTACGTCTCGAGCTCGGAAGTGTACGGGACGGCGCGCCGTGTGCCGATGGACGAGACGCACGCGACGTTTCCGACCACGGTGTATGGGGCGTCGAAGTTGGCGGGCGAGTGCTACACGCGCGCGTTTCATGCGACGTACGAGTACGCCACCGTCGTCGTCCGGCCGTTCAACGCGTTTGGCCCTCGCTGTCACCACGAAGGCGACAGCGGCGAAGTGATCCCGAAGTTTCTGCTGCGCGCGCTCGCGGGTCGGCCGCTCATCGTCTTCGGCGATGGCACACAGACGCGCGACTTCACCTTCGTCTCCGACACCGCGGCTGGCATTCTTGCCGCCGGCCTCGCGGATGCCGCCGTCGGCCACACGATCAATCTGGGCAGTGGGCGCTCGGTGTCCATTGAAGCGCTGGCGCACACGATCGGACGCGTGGTCGGACGGCCGATCGAGATCGCGCACGACGAGCCGAGACCGGGCGACGTGCACGACTTGTGCGCCGACGCCTCGAAGGCGGCGTCGCTGCTGCGATTTACTTCGTCGGTGACGCTCGAGGACGGCATTCGACGGCTGCAGGCGTGGTACCTCGCGTCCGGCACGCCGCTCGAGACGCTGCTGGCGAACGACCGCGTGCGCAACTGGGTCGCCTGATGCCGAACGGGATCAAAGTCGTCGTCGTGATGCCCGCGTACAACGCGGAGACGACGCTCGAACGGACCGTCGTCGACATCCCGCCCAACGTCGTGGACGAGATCGTGCTGTGCGATGACTGCAGTACCGATGGCACCGTCGCGCTGGCCGAGCGGCTCGGCCTGCACGTCATCCGTCACGACCGCAACAAGGGATACGGCGCCAACCAGAAAGTCTGTTACGACACCGCGCTGGCCCGCGGCGCCGACATCATCGTGATGATCCATCCGGATTATCAGTACGACCCGCGCGTCACGCCGCTTGCGGTGGGATTCCTCACGACGGGGATCTGCGATGTGGTCCTCGGGTCACGCGTGCGGTCGCGCCGCGAGACGCTCGAGGGCGGCATGCCGCTCTACAAATACCTTGCGAATCGCCTGCTGACCGTGATGGAAAACGTCGTCTTCGGTCAGAATCTCGGCGACTTTCACTCGGGGTTCCGCGCCTACCGGCGCCGCGTGCTTGAGACGATCGACTATCACGCCAACGCAGACGACTT
>JACPZV010000305.1 GCA_016195295.1 Acidobacteriota bacterium | reverse complement strand
TGATCGATTCCGGTTTGATTTCCGCCGGGGCTTCGACCGGTGCGGCGGCGGGGTTCGCCGCCTCCACCTGCTTGGGCGCCGCGGCTTGCGGCGGCGGGGGCGGCGGCGGGGGCGGCGGCGGGGGCGGCGGCGCCGCCGTGAAGGCCAGCATCGCTGGTGGCGTCGGTATCGTGCCGGTCGCCATCAGCGGAATAATCACGACGGCCGCCACAACCACCGTGTGCGCGATGATCGACACCGGGACCGTGTACCACTTCCGGCCGCCTACCCTGGTCGTCGGATCGGCGATCTCGTTGAACAAGTCACGTGGCACGGGGCTTCTCCTCGTGCGCCGTCGCGCGATTGCGCTCCGGCGCTCCTCTTCGTATCTGCTGCAACGTCCGCCAGCCCGGAAGGCGCCGATTATAGTCAGACCAAAAACTGAGAGTCAACAAGGCTCAGTAGGCTTAGACACCGGAAGCGGCCAAATGGCCGAGCGAATCCGGCCTGACAGCCGCAGGCTCAGGAGTTCGACCCGATGCGCATGCCATAAAACGAACGCCAGACGAAGATCGTCGAAAGTCCGAAGAAAACAGCCGCTAATCCTCGGCTCACCAATGGCCCCTGCTCCGCCGCCAAGCGGACCGCCAGACTGACCGCCAGGAGTCCGAACAGGGTCGTGAACTTGATGACCGGGTTCATGGCCACCGATGACGTGTCCTTGAACGGGTCTCCGACCGTGTCGCCGACCACCGTCGCGGCATGCAGCGGGGTGCCCTTAGCCTTCAGCTCGACCTCGACGATTTTCTTGGCGTTGTCCCAAGCGCCGCCGGCGTTCGCCATGAAGATCGCCTGGTACAGCCCGAACAGCGCGATCGACATCAGGTAGCCGATGAAGAAGAACGGCTCGAGGAACGCGAACGCCAGCGTCGAGAAAAACACCGTGAGGAAGATGTTGAACATCCCCTTTTGCGCGTACTTCGTGCAAATCTCGACGACCTTCTTGCTGTCCTCCACCGACGCCTTCGCCGCGCCTTCGAGCTTGATGTTCGCTTTGATGAATTCGACCGCCCGGTAGGCCCCGGTCGTGACGGCCTGCGCGGACGCGCCGGTGAACCAGTAGATCACCGCGCCGCCGGTGATGAGCCCAAGCACGAACGGCGGGTGCAGCAAGGACAGCTTCTCGAGATCGTGCGTCAGCCCGTAGGTGAGCTTCACGATGATCGAGAAGATCATCGTCGTCGCGCCGACCACGGCCGTGCCGATGAGCACGGGCTTCGCCGTGGCCTTGAAGGTGTTGCCCGCGCCGTCGTTCTCCTCGAGCATGTCCTTGGCCCGATCGAAGCGCACGTCGAAGCCGTGCTCGCGCTTGAGCGATTGCTTGATGCCGGGGATCTGCTCGATCACCGACAGCTCGAACACCGATTGCGCGTTGTCGGTGACGGGACCGTAGGAGTCCACGGCAATCGTCACTGGGCCCATGCCGAGGAACCCGAACGCGACGAGCCCGAACGCAAACACCGCCGGCGCGAGCATCAGCTCGCCCAGGCCGAACCCGCTGACGATGTACGCGATCCCCATCAGCGTCACGATGCTCAGCCCCAGCCAGTACGCGCTGAAGTTGCCCGCCACGAAGCCCGACAGGATGTTCAGCGACGCGCCGCCCTCCCGAGACGAGGTGACGACTTCCTTGACGTGGCCCGATTCGACGGACGTGAACACCTTGACGCCTTCCGGGATGATCGCGCCGGCCAGCGTGCCGCACGTGATCACGGTCGACAGCTTCCACCAGAGCGTGCCGTCGCCCAGATCCGGGACGAGAAAATACGAGACGAGGTAGGTGATCCCGACCGAGACGAACGAGGTGAGCCAGACGAGTGAGGTCAGCGGCGCCTCGAAGTTCATCTTGTCGACGCCGGCGTAGCGCCTCTTCGCGATCGACTCGTTGATGAAGTACGACAGACCGCTGGCGATGATCATCGCGATGCGCATCACGAAGATCCACACCAGCAGCTGGACCTGCACCTTGGCGTCATGGACGGCAAGCAGAATGAACGAGATCAGCGCGACACCCGTCACGCCGTAGGTCTCGAATCCGTCCGCGCTCGGCCCGACGGAATCGCCCGCGTTGTCGCCCGTGCAGTCCGCGATCACGCCAGGATTGCGGGCATCGTCTTCCTTGATGTTGAAGACGATCTTCATCAAGTCCGACCCGATGTCGGCGATCTTGGTGAAGATGCCGCCGGCGATACGAAGCGCCGCGGCGCCCAGCGACTCGCCAATCGCGAAGCCGATGAAACACGGGCCCGCGAGCGTGCCCGGAATGAACAGCAAGATGCACAGCATCAGGAACAGCTCGACGCTGATGAGCAGCATGCCGATGCTCATGCCGGCACGGAGGGGGATGTGATAAAGGGGAAACGGCTTGCCGCGCAAGCTCGCAAACGCGGCGCGCGAGTTCGCGAACGTGTTCACGCGAATGCCGAACCACGCGACGCCGTAGCTACCCGCGATGCCGATCAGACTGAAGATCAGGATGATCGCGACGCGAAACGGCTCCAGGTGCTCCAGCCACCCGTAATACACCAGGACGATGGAGCCGATGAAGACTTCGAGGATCAGAATGAATTTACCCTGCGTGACAAGATACGTCTTGCACGTCTCGTAAATCAGCTCCGAGACTTCACGCATCGAGTCGTGCACGGGCAGGCTCTTGAGCTGCGTGAACGTCAGCAGGCCGAACAGCAGGCCGAGCCCGCAGATCGCGAGGCCGCTCATCAGCAGCGTGCGGGCGTTCACACCGTGAAAATCCACCACGGACAAATCCGGCAGGATCAGGCTCGCTTCGCCGCCCCCTTCGGGCGGGCCGCGGCCGCGATCCACGGTGAACTCGCGCGTCAGAAACCCGAGCGCGTAGCCCCGTCGGGGATCCTCGATCATCACGATGCGCTTGAACCCCGCCTCGTTGTCCGGCGAAAACGCGACGATGAGCTGTTTGACCGGCGCGTAGATGGTCCGAAAGACGGGGACTTTCAAGAGCCACGTTTCCATCTGCTGGAGCACTCGCCGACCGATGACGTTGCGCGCGAAGGTGCCGACCAGCACGATCGCCACCGCCGTCGAGAGCGTGCCCAGCCCGGGAATCCGCCGGCCGATCATCTGGTCGTACAGCGGCGTGGTCAGGCCGTCGACCACGTTGAAAATCCAGATGAGCGCGGCAACGCTGATAAACAGCGGCACCGTGACGAAGAATCCGGCGATGAAGTTACGGCGCAGCCACTGCATACAGCCACACAACCACGGTCGCGGCCAGCGCGATCCGGTACCACGCGAAGACGGCGAGGGAGTGGTTCCCCAGGTAGCGGATGAAGTATTTCACGGCCGCGTACCCGACGAGAGCGGACGTGAGGACGCCCATCGCGAACAGCGGGGCGGTGCCGTGGAGGCCCGACCGAAGCAGCTTCGGCGCCTCGCTCGCCGCCGCGCCGACGATCGCGGGGATCGCGAGCAGAAAAATGAACCGCGCGGCTTCAGTCCGTCGCAGCCCGAGGAGCAAGGCCACCGTAATGGTCGCGCCCGAGCGCGACACGCCGGGCACGAGCGCGATCGCCTGGGCGCAGCCGATGAGAAGCGCCTCCATCGAGGTCAGCGAACGGTCGCTGCGGGTCTTGGCGCCTGTGCCCTCGGCGATCAGGAAGAAAACGGCACCCGCCGCGAGCGTGACGGCGGCGACCGTGGGCGTGCGCAGCTCCTCGATCAGCTGCCTGAACACCAGACCGGCGATGACGGCCGGCACGGTCCCGACGACCAGCAGCCAGATCAACCGTGACTCTTCGTCCGTTCGCGGATCGAACCGCGGCAGTGCCGCCACCATCCGCGCGATCTCCTGGCGGAAGTAAATGAGCACGGCGACAAGCGTGCCGACGTGACAGGCGACGTCGAACGCCAGCCCGAACTTGTCGCCGTCGAAGCCAAAAAACGCCCGCGCCAGGATGAGGTGCGCCGAGCTCGAGACAGGCAGGAACTCGGTCGCCCCTTGCACGAGACCGAGAAGCGCGGCTTGAACGGTGGCGGGCATCAAGTCTGAAGTCTGAAGTCTGAAGGCTGAGGTGTGACGGCCGGCCGCGTCTTCAGCCTTCAGCCGTCACACTTCACACTTTACGAAGCTCTAGCTTTCCGCTGCGGCTTCTGCTTGCGCTGCGGCTGCGGCGGCGCGGTCGTCGTCACGCTCGCCGGCGCGTGAGCGGCCGCGCGCGTGGGGGCGCTCCCGCGCCAGAAGCTCACGATGGCGGCGGCGATGAAAATGCTCCGCCGCCGAAGAAGAACAGCGCGAGCGACGTCAGAAGCGCGGTGCCCGCCGTGATAATCGTCCGGCTCAGCGTTTGATTCACCGACGCGTTGATGATGTGGCCGAGCGAATCGCGCCGCATCGACCGCATGTTCTCGCGAATCCGGTCGAAGATGACGATCGTGTCGTTGGTCGAATAGCCGGTCATCGTCAAAATCGCGGCGATCACGTTCAGCGACATGTCGTACCGGAAGAACGCGAGGAAGGCGAGCGTGATGAGCAGGTCGTGAATCGTCGCGATGACCGCGCCCACGCCGAAGCTGAACTGGAAGCGGAACGCGAGATACGCGAGGATGCCGACGAGCGAGAGCGCCGTCGCCCACAATCCCTTGCTCGTCAGCTCGGCGCCCACGGTGGCGCCCACGATCTCGGCGCCCTGCCGGTGAAAGGCCCCGATGTTCGCTTTCGCCAGCGCGTCCTCGACCTGCTGCGCCTCGCGGCTGAGATCGGCGCCCGATTCGGCGCCGACCTGCGGCACGCGGATCATGATCATCCGCTGGGCGGGATCGCCGGAGGTCTGCACGACGGTGTTCTGTCCGCCGGCCGCGTAGTTGCGGTCGAGCGCCTGCCGCACCTGCTGGACCGACACGGCCTGATCGAACTGTTCGATGACGACGGTCCCGCCCGCGAACTCCACGCCCTTGGGGATTCCCTTCGTGACGATCGTGAAAATCCCCGTGATGATGATGACCCAGGAGACGGCGAGCGCGTGCCAGCGCCACCGGAGGAAGTCGTAGTTCGCGTCTTTGAAAATGTGCATAAAAAAGCCCGCTCGGCTGAAAGCCTCGCGCTACATTCTTAAATGCTGAGCGTCGCGACCTGCTGACGGTGCGACAACGCAATCTCGTACAGCGTCTTCGACACGAAGAGTGACGTGAACAGGTTCGACACGAGGCCGAAGAAGAGCGTGACGGCGAACCCGCGAATCGGACCCGTCCCGAACTGAAACAGGAATGCGGCCGAAATGAGCGCCGAGATGTGCGTGTCGACCAGCGTCCAGAACACACGGCTGAAGCCGGCGTTGATGGCCGCGCGCACGCCGCGCTGCGCGTCGATCTCCTCCTTGATGCGCTCGAAAATCAGCACGTTCGAATCGACACCGATGCCCATCGTCAGGACGAAGCCCGCGATGCCCGGCAGCGTCATGACGGCGCCGACATACGCCATCAGCCCGAGCAGGATCACCAGGTTGAACACCAGCGCGACCACCGCGTTCACGCCCGACAGCTTGTAGTAGATGAGCATGAACATCGTGACGAGCAGCAGACCCACGACCGATGCGGTGACGCCGGACTTGATTGAGTCGGCGCCAAGGCTCGGCCCGATCGTCCGCTCCTGGAGATAGGTCAGCGTCGCCGGCAGCGCGCCCGACCGCAAGATCAGTGAGAGGTTCTGCACTTCTTCCTGGGTGAAGGTGCCGAAAATCTGGCCGTCGGTGCTGATCCGGCCGTCGATGCGGGGCGCCGACTGCACGCGGCCGTCGAGCACGATCGCCAGTTGACGGCCGATGTTCTCGCTCGTCACCTTGCCGAACTTCCGGCCCCCCTCGGTGTTGAGCGTAAAGCTGACGGCGGGCTGGTTGTTCTGATCCAACGACGGCCGGGCATTGCGCAGATCGCGACCGGTCACCGCCGCCACGCGCCTGACGAGATAGTAGACCGTCGACGCGGCTTCACCGGGCGCACCGCTCGCGCCGGGCAGGATTTCCGTGTTCGCCGGCACCTGGCCGTTGACCATGAGCCCTTCCTTGGTCGGCGACGGTCCCTGCTCGACGATCTTCAGCTCCAGCAACCCGGTCGATCGGATGATCTCCTTGGCTCGCTCGACGTCGGTCACACCGGGCAACTGGACGAGAATCTGATCGCCGCCGCTGCTGCCCTGTTGCGCGATGCTCGGCTCGGTGACGCCCAGATCGTTGACGCGCCGCTCGATCGTCTGCCGCGCCTGCACGACGGCTTCATCCCGCAAATTCACTTGAATGTTCGGCTTCATGGTGAACGTGTAGGTCCCGTTGGTCCCTGAACTGCGATCAAAATTCGCCTGGACTTCGGTGGCGGCCTGCCGGAACGCCGCGTCCTGGGCCGGCGGCACGCCTTCCACGCGGAACTGCGTGGAGCTGACCGCCGTGACGTTGGTGACGGGAATGGTGCGGGTCTGCAGTTCCTCGCGTAGACGCTCGGTCTCCGTATCCGTCTCGAGGCGCAGCGCGTCGTCGGTCTGGACGCGGAGGACCAGGTGCACGCCGCCCTTCAGGTCGAGACCCAGTTTGAGCTGCTTCTCCATCAACCAGCCGGGGGAATGGATGCCGTAGCGCGACGCGACGATCGGGTAGACACCGAGCGCCGCAAACACCACCAGCGTGGCGAGAATCGCGATGACCTTCCAGCGGAGGTTGGACATGTTAGTTCGCCTTCTCTGGCTCGACGACCGGCGGCTGACCCTGGTACCCGCCGACGGCCGCCTTGGAGACTTCAATCCGCACTTTGTCCGCGATCTGGATCTGGACGCTCTGCTCGCCGAGCCGCGTAATCTGCCCGTACATGCCGCTTGTCGTAATGATGCGATCGTTGACCTTCAAGCCGTCGAGAAACGCCTGCACCTTCTGCTGCTTGCGTTTGGCCGGAAGCAGAATAATGAAATAGAAAATCGCCAGAATCAAAACAAACGGGACGATCTGCAGCAGAGGGCTGCCGCCGTCAAGCATCCCGCCCATGGCGAATACGGAGCTGACACCCAATGTCATTCTCTCTGTCCTGGCCGCGGGCGCCCTCTGTTTTCCTGGCCGTAGCCGCTTATGAATCGCTGGGCTGGCGGGACAAGCGCTGGTGGAACGCGAGCCTGAAACTTTCAAACCGCCCAAACGCTATAGCGTCCCTAATCCGCCTGAGAGTGTCAAGGTAAAAGCGCAGGTTATGCAACGTGTTAAGGGTAGACGCGTTGATCTCGCCGGCCATGAAGAGGTGCCGCAAATACGCGCGCGAACAGGTCCGACACGTGTAGCACGAACACGCGGGATCGGGAGGCCCGTCGTCCTCGGCGTAGCGCGCGTTCTTAATATTGATGCGCCCGTCGCTCGTGAAGAGCTGACCGTTTCGGGCATTTCGGGTCGGGAGGACGCAGTCGAACAGGTCGATGCCGCGCGCGACCGACTCGACGAGGTCCTCGGGCGTCCCCGTCCCCATCAGATAGCGAGGCCGGTCTTCGGGCAAGCCCGATGTCGTCCGCGACACCATCTCGTACATCACGTCGGTCGGCTCACCCACGCTGAGTCCTCCGATCGCGTAGGCCTCAAACCCAATCGCCACGGTCTGGCGGGCGCTTTCCTCCCGAAGCTGCGGAAACACGCCGCCCTGCACGATGCCAAACTGCGCTTGCCCGGGCGTGCTGACGGTGACGCCCGGCGCGAGCCCGTCGCGCAACGTGAGGAAGCGATCGCGGGCGCGGCGCGCCCATCGCAGCGTGCGCTCCATCGAGCACCGCGCCGTGTCGACGTCCGCGGGATGCGCGAGGCATTCATCAAGCACCATCGCGATGTCCGACCCGAGTTGCGACTGAATGTCGGTGGCTTTTTCCGGCGTCAACGTGTGGAGCGTGCCGTCCAGATGCGACCGGAAATGCGCGCCGTCTTCCTCGATCGTGCGGCGCGTCGCAAGGCTGAACACTTGATACCCGCCGCTGTCGGTGAGGATCGGCTTCGCCCAGCCGATGAACCGGTGCAGTCCGCCGCGACGCGCGATGAGGTCATCGCCGGGGCGCAGGTAAAGATGATAGGTGTTGCTCAGCAGGATTTCGGCGCCAAGCGACTCGAGGTCGCGATGCGTGACGCCTTTGACGGCGCCTTGCGTGCCGACCGGCAAGAAGGCGGGCGTCTCCACGGTTCCGTGAGACGTCGTCATCACGCCCCGTCGCGCGCGGCCGTCGCTGTGCGTCAGCCGAAAGTCGAAAGACACGTGTTAAGTTTAGTCGAGTGAAAAAGCTCCGTGTCGGCGTCGTCTACGGCGGCCGGTCCGGCGAGCATGAAGTGTCGCTCGCGTCGGCCGCGGCGGTCTTCGAAAACCTCGACCGCGAGCGCTACGAGCCCATCCCCATCAAGATCGAAAAGGACGGCCGATGGTCGCTGCCCGCGCGACCGCCGCTGCTCACCTCGGCCGCGGACGCCATTCACGCCGGCCGCAGCCAATCCGTGGAATCCTCCCGCGAGGCTCACCTGGTGGCGCGTCCCGGCGCCGAGACGCTGCTGACCATCGACCATCACGACGAGTGCGCGGACGTTTCGGGGTTCGCGCTCGACGTGGTGTTCCCGGTGCTGCACGGTCCGTACGGCGAAGACGGCACGGCGCAGGGCCTGTTCGAACTGGCCAACGTGCCGTACGTCGGCGCCGGCGTCCTCGCCTCTTCTGTCGGCATGGACAAAGCGGCGATGAAGCTCGTCTTCGCCGCCAAGGGCCTGCCGATCTGCGACTACGAGGTCGTCCTGAAGCGCGACTGGCAGCGCGACGAGCGCGCGGTGATGCACGCCGTGGTGAGTCGGCTCGGTTTCCCGGTCTTCGTCAAACCAGCCAATCTCGGATCGAGCGTCGGCATTTCCAAGGCCAAGCATGCGACCGAGCTGCGCGCGGCAATCGCCGTGGCCGCCGAGTTCGATCGCAAGATCGTCATCGAAGCCGCGGTGCCGAACGCGCGGGAGATCGAGTGCGCGGTGCTCGGCAACGACGACCCCGAAGCGTCGGTGCCGGGCGAAATCATCCCGTCGCGCGAGTTCTACGACTACGAAGCCAAGTACCTCGATGCCGGCTCGACGTCACGCATTCCGGCGCCGCTGACCGACGCCCAAACCCGAGAAGTCCAAACGATGGCCGTCGCGGCGTTCAAGGCGATCGACGGCGCCGGCATGGCGCGGGTCGATTTCCTGCTCGCGGGCGACAGCGGCGTCCTGTATCTCAACGAGCTCAATACGATTCCCGGCTTCACGACGATCAGCATGTACTCGAAGATGTGGGAGGCGAGCGGACTGTCCTATCCGCGGCTGCTGGACCGGCTGATCGCGCTCGCGCTCGAACGTCACGCCGACAAACAGCAGCTCCGGACGAGCGTGTGAGACTCGGGGCTGGTGGCTGGTGGCTGGTGGCTAGAGTCTGGTGGCTGGCCGCCGCGACTTTGGCGCTCGCGGCTCCCGCGCGAGCCGGGTTGACTGAAGGCCCGCGTCTCGCCGCGGTCTACGACACGATCCTCAGCGCGCGATTCGCCGACGTCGACGCGCAGCTGAAGCGGACGTGTCCGCCGGCGCCGCGTGAAGCCTGTCAAGAGCTCGCCGTCGTCTCGCTCTGGTGGCAGATTCTCATCAACCCGGAAAGCCGCGCCCTCGATCAAGCGTTGAAGACCAGCGCCGCGGCCGCAATCGCGGCGAGCGACGGGTGGACCCGGCGCGAGCCGCAACGGGCGGAAGCGTGGTTCTACCTCGCCGGCTCGTACGCCCCGCTCGTCCAGTGGCGCGTGTTGCGCGGCCAGCGGCTCGCCGCCGCGCGCGAGGGCAAGAAGATCAAGGACGCGCTCGAGCGCGCCTTGCAGCTCGATCCCACGCTGGCCGACGCGTACTTCGGCATCGGCCTCTATCACTACTACGCCGGCGTCGCGCCCCCGTACACCAAGCTGCTGCGTTGGCTGCTGCTCCTGCCGGGCGGCGACCGCGCGCAGGGCCTTCGCGAAATGCTCGAGGCGCGCGAGCGCGGCGAGG
>JACPZV010000304.1 GCA_016195295.1 Acidobacteriota bacterium | reverse complement strand
ATCCATCCCGCGTGGAACTATACGCTCGAGCCGCTTTCAGCATAGTGTCCATTTTATTTTTCAGCAGTCCCTAACGGACCAGTGCGATAATTCTGGTGCTGAGGGTGACCATGTCTACGACAGTCAAAGGCGTGTACCGTAATGGCCGAATCGTACTGCTTGAGACTCCCAAGGGAGTCGAAGAAGCGGAGGTTGTTGTCACGTTCCCGGACGCGGCCGTTTCGGCCGGAGACTCGACGGACCGAGAGGCACGCCGCCAGCTCGCCCTGAAATGGCTTCGTGAGGGCGGCTGGAATCTCGGCGGTGCGCCCTACCCCAGTCGCGACGAGCTTCATGACCGGACGCGCTAGCCATGGCGCGTTCGCTCGTGGACACCAACATCCTTGTTTATTCGCGCGATCTGAACGAACCGGTTAAGCGCGCTCGCGCCATTGAAGTGATTGACCAACTTCGTGCGAGCGGAGAACTCGTGTTGAGCGCGCAATGTCTCAACGAGTTCAGTTCGACGTCACTGCGCCGTGGAACACCTATCTCAGAAGTGCGTATCGCTGTTTCCCGGTGGCACGATCTGGGCGACGTGCTGCCATTGGCCGGCGCGGCGACAACGGCGGCTCTGACGGCTGTTGAGCGATACCGTTTGTCGTTTTTGGGACGCCCTTATCTGGGCCACGGCGCGCGACGCTGATGTCCGCGTCGTCCTTTCTGAAGATTTCCAAGACGGGCGAGAAATCGAAGGCGTTCGCTTCGTCAATCCTTTCAAACAGCCCTGACGTCCGGCGGTTCCGAAGATCCTCCGGCGTCCTGCGCCGACGTCCGATCGATTGCCGCCGTTCCGCGGTGGGGATGACCGCGTGAGGGGACGGCTTCCACCCTTACCTCGTGCGGAATCGATAAGCGCCGTACGAGAACCTGCGCGCGCTTGATGGGGAGGTTCTTGGAAATTGTCTACGGAGGCCGCCGCGTCGAGTGACATTTCGAGTGTCATTGCGCTGGCAAAACCCGAGAACCGATGCGAACCGACGAAAGCCGACGAAAGAATCCGAAGACACTAAGCCGCTGCGATCGCGAAAAAAAAAAAAAAAAGGCCCGCCTTCATTGGGGTTTCGCGAAGCTGGCTCAATGAATCCCTCTCTCTCCGCCAGTTATTCCTCGCTGTTTTTCCTCTTCAACGCCCTTCGTGCCGCCCAATACTTCTTCATGCGTTCCGAGACCGCTCGTCGCTTCGCCGGTGTCAGTCGCCGCTTTCTTACGCTGCCCTTGGGCGGAGGCTTAGACGCCTTCGTCGTGGTCTTGCTCGCTGCGGTGTGCTGTGACCGTGCTGTCGGAGCGATCTCGATGCCGAACATCTCCGAGAGATTGTCACTCTTGAGCACCTTCGCGCCGGCTGGCCCCTTGCGCGTCTTCGAGATGTCGGACCCGGCTTTCGCAAGCAAGTCCTGCTGATCGACCTTGCGGAGCGTGAAGAGCAGCTCAGGCTGCTGATCCAGCCGCGCGCCGATGCCGTACAGCACGGCGGCCACGTGCTTGCACATCGACGCCCAGTCCGGACAACTGCACGTGAAGACGATTTCCTTCGGTGATGGGAACAGCCCCGTCTTCTCCTCGCAGAGACGCGTCATGACGCCCTTCGAGAAGCGCCCTTGAAGCAACTCGACCAGCGAGTCGATGGCACCCGCGCAGTCCTTGCAGATCGCACCCCAGCGTTTTCGCGGTACCGGCGCAACCGCCACCTTCACGTCGTACATCGTCGACCCGCTGACGAGCGCCGTGACGCGGCCAGGCCCGACCTGCAGATCGACCACCGACCCGTTGCGCACGTACGTCCTGCCGCGCGGCAGCCGATTCGCGAAGTCGCTGTAGCGCTCGAGATTGTCGCACCACGCTTCGCCCCAGAACGTTGCGGCGATCGTGCGGCCCTCAATCACGACCGGCGATATCTGACGGCCCTTCTTTTTGAGCTTCGCCAGCTCGCGCGCTGCCTGAGCCCGCCGCGCGCCGACGGAAACGTAGGGCTTGAAGCCGTAGTAGTAATAGTCGTCGTAGGCCATCCTCACTCCTCGGACGCGGTGTGGAGATCGAGCGCGACGAGCTTCAATAGATCATCGTCTTTCATCTCCGTCAACAGCATTTCGGCGCCGCCTTCGAGCAGATCTTCGGAGAGGCGGCGCTTGGAGTCAATGAGCTGGTCGATCCGTTCTTCAACCGTCCCGCGACAAACGAATTTGTGCACGAGCACGTTCTTTGTCTGGCCGATGCGGAACGCGCGGTCGGTCGCCTGATTCTCGACGGCCGGATTCCACCAGCGGTCGAAGTGCACGACGTGCGAGGCAGCGGTGAGGTTGAGTCCCGCGCCACCGGCCTTGAGCGAGACGACGAAGAACGGCACACGCTCGTCATCCTGGAACTGCGTCACCAACGCCTGGCGCTTGCGGACGGCCGTCTCGCCGTGCAGAACAAGACCTGGGCGGCCGAAGACGGATCCGAGAAAGGCGGCCAGGGGCGCGGTCATCTCGCGGAACTGCGTGAAGACGAGCACTTTCTCCTGCCTGGCCGCGATGACCTCAGCGATTTCGCGCAGACGGGCCAGCTTGCCGCTGTCGGCCTCGCTCCACGACCCGTCACCGAGCCATTGCGAGGGGTGATTGCAGATCTGCTTGAGGCGCATCAGCGACGCGAGCACGACGCCGCGACGCTTCATCCCGTCGGCCCGCTCGAGCTCGGCCGCCAAATCGGCCACCGACTGCTGATAGAGCGCCGCTTGCTTGCGCGTCAGTTGGCAGAACGCTCTGACTTCGGTCTTGTCCGGCAGATCCGCGATGACGGACTTGTCGGTCTTGAGTCGCCGCAGGATGTACGGACGCACCAGCGCGCGAAGCGGTGCATACGGGTTGTGCGGTTGCGCCGAGAGGCGTTTCGTGAACGTCGAGAATGCCTTTCCAGATCCCAGGAGGCCGGGGTTGATGAAGTCGAAGATCGACCACAGATCGCCAAGGCGGTTCTCTACAGGTGTTCCGCTGAGCGCGATGCGCGCCCGCGCATCGATCTGCTTGGCGGCCCGCGTCTGCTTGGCGCCGGGTGTCTTGATCGCCTGCGCCTCGTCCAGGATGGCGAGGCGCCAGGGCATGGCGAGCAATGCCGGCACGCGCAGCAGCGTTCCGTAACTGGTGATCACAAGGTCGACGCCGGCGATCGCGTCGCGATCGAGCGCCTTCAACTCGGCGGTGGTCATCGCCGAAGGGTGCGCGACGATCGCGGTAAGCGTCGGCGCGAAGCGTTCGATCTCGGCGGCCCAGTTTGCCAGCAGTGACGCTGGCGCCACCAGAAGGCTCGCGCGCCGCGTCTCAACATTTCCTAGTCGCGGGGCCCCTCCCCCGCTCCCCGCCGCTTCGCTTGCGGGGCCCCCACGCCCCGCGCCGCTCGCGTCGGTTGTCGTTCTCAGGATCAGCAGAAGCGCCAGCACCTGCATCGTCTTGCCCAGCCCCATGTCGTCGGCCAGGCAGGCGCCGAGGCCAAGCGTTGAGAGCAGATGGAGCCAGCGCACACCCACTTGCTGGTAGGGCCGCAGCGTCGTCTT
>JACPZV010000061.1 GCA_016195295.1 Acidobacteriota bacterium | reverse complement strand
ACCGCCGCGATCCTGCTCTGCCTCTACGTGGCCGTCGCGGAGGAGCAGGGCGTCGCGCGGGGCGCGCTGCGGGGCACGATCCAGAACGACATCCTCAAGGAGTACGTCGCGCGCGGGACCTACATCCACCCGCCGCGCCCGTCGCTGCGCATCGTGACGGACATCTTCGCGTTCTGCGACCGCGAATTGCCCACCTGGAACACGATTTCCATCAGCGGGTATCACATTCGTGAAGCGGGATCGACGGCGGTGCAGGAAGTCGCATTCACCTTCGCCCACGCGATCGCCTACGTGCAGTCGGCCATCGACGCCGGGCTCGACGTCAACCAGGTCGGACAGCGTCTCTCGTTCTTCTTCAATCCAGGCGCTCGCCGCCGTGCTCGGCGGTACGCAGTCGCTGCACTGCAACGGCCGCGATGAAGCGCTGGCGCTGCCGACCGAGGAGTCGGCGCGCATTGCCCTCCGCACGCAGCAGATCATCGCCGCCGAGACCGGCGTCGCGAACACCGTCGACCCGGTCGCCGGCTCGTATGCGATCGAAACGTTGACCAACCAGATCGAAGAAGGCGCCGCCGAGATCCTGGCGCGCATCGAACGCGCCGGCGGCACGCTCTCCGCCATCGAGACCGGACTGATCCAGCGCGAGATCCAGGAGTCCGCGTACCGGGCACAAATCTCCATCGATGACGGAAACGCCGTCGTCGTGGGCGTGAACGCCTTCGCCGACCCCACCAAGCCCGCGTCGATGGACACGCTGCGCATCGACCCCGACGTCGAACGACGGCAGATCGAGCGCGTGCGCGCGATGCGTGCCGGCCGAGACGCCGACGCATGGCGCGCCGCGCTTGCCAAGGTGACCGAGGCGGCGCGTGGCGGAAGCAATTTGGTGCCGCCCATCATCGCCGCCGTGGAAGCGAGGGCGACGGTCGGCGAGGTCGCCGACGCGTTGCGCGAAGTCTTCGGCGAGCACAGGGAGACGGCGACGGTTTGAAGGGCTGAGGGCAAAGGGCTGAGGGCTGAGGGCTGAATGTCAGACGCAGACGAGCCGCTCCTGCGCGTCGAGCATCTCACGACGGTCTTTGATTTGCCGGGCGGCCCCGTCCCCGCGGTCGACGACGTCAGCTTCGAGATCCGCGCTGGAGAAACGCTCGGTCTGGTCGGCGAGTCGGGCAGCGGCAAATCGGTGACGGCCGTGTCCATCATGCGGCTCGTGCAGCCGCCCGGCCGCATCGCGGGCGGTCGCCTGCTGTTCAAGGGGCGCGACCTGTTGACGCTCGACGAGCGCGCGATGCGCGGCGTACGCGGCGCGGACATCTCGCTGATCTTCCAGGAACCGATGACGGCGCTGAACCCTGTGTTCACGATCGGCGATCAGATCGCCGAGGCGCTGCGGGTCCACGGCCGGGCGTCGCGGTCGGAGGCATCCGCGAAAGCCGTGGAGCTGCTCGAAGCGGTTCAGATTCCTGATGCCGCGTCGCGCGTGCGCGACTATCCGCACCAGCTCTCGGGCGGCATGCGTCAGCGCGTGCTGATCGCGATCGCGCTGGCGTGCCGTCCGGCATTGGTGATGGCGGACGAACCCACGACTGCACTCGATGTCACGATTCAGGCGCAGATTCTGGACCTGCTTCGCGACATGAAGTCGCAGTTCCACCTGTCCCTGCTGCTGATCACGCACGACCTTGGCGTGATCGCCGAGACCGCCGATCGCGTGGCCGTGATGTACGCCGGGCGGATCGTGGAGACCGGTCCGGTGCGGGCCATCTTGCAGGACCCCCTCCACCCATACACGCGCGGACTGCTCGCGTCGATCCCCGGTGGCGCGCCGGGGCGGCGCTTGAAGGCGATCGAAGGGTCGGTGCCGTCGCTTGGCGCGCTTCCGCCCGGGTGCGCATTCGCTCCGCGGTGTCCAGACCGCTTCGAGCCGTGCGCGACGCAACCGCCTCCGGACGTCGCCGTGGGACCGGACCATCAGACGCGCTGCTACCTCTACGATCGCGTCCCGCTGAAGTCGGACGCCAGGCCCACGGATGCCGTTCGTTGAAGTCGCGCACCTCGTGAAGCACTTCGTGCGTGGCGCGGGACTCTTCCGCGCCGGCACGCGGCTCGCCGCGGTCGATGACGTGAGCTTCAGCATCGAAGAGGGTGAGACGTTCGGGCTCGTCGGAGAATCCGGCAGCGGCAAGACCACGACGGGGCGCTGCATGCTCAGGCTCGTCGAACCCACGTCCGGGGACGTGCGTTTCCGCGGCGCAAACGTGCTCGAGTTCTCCAAGAGACGGCTACGTGAAGCGCGACGCCAAATGCAGATCGTGTTTCAGGATCCGTACTCGTCGCTCAACCCGCGCATGCGCGCGCGGCAGATCGTGGAAGAACCGCTGCTGATTCACAAGCTCGGCGATCGGACGACTCGACGCACGCGCGTCGCGGAGCTGGTCGAGCTGGTCGGACTCAATCCCGCGCACTTGGATCGGTTTCCGCACGAGTTCAGCGGCGGGCAGCGGCAACGGATCGGACTGGCGCGGGCGCTCGCGCTGAATCCGTCGTTCGTGATCCTCGACGAGCCGGTCTCGGCGCTCGACGTGTCCGTGCAGGCGCAGGTCGTGAATCTCTTGATGGACCTGCAACAGCAGCTCAAGCTCACCTACTTGTTCATCGCGCACGATTTGCGGCTGGTCCAGCACATTTGTGGCCGCGTCGCGGTCATGTACCTGGGGAAGATCGTCGAGCTGGGGCCCGCGGCGGCAATCTTCGCGGCCCCGCAGCATCCGTACACGCGCGCGCTGCTGTCGGCGATTCCGGTACCCGACCCGGATGCGCCGCGGCATCGCGTTGTCCTGGATCCGTCGTCAGTGAATCGCGGGGCCGCGTTGAAAGAGGTGGCGGCCGGACACTGGGCGGCGATCTGAAACTGAAAACTGAAAAGTTGAAAGTGAAAACCGAAGATTCTCGGCCTTCACTTTTCAGTTTTCAGTTTTCACTTTTGACTTTTCAGTTCAGGCGGCCCGCCGCACGTCATGCTCGACGCGGCCGTCTCGAATCTGAATCGTGCGGTAGGCGAACGCCGCGACGTCGGCCTCGTGGGTGACGAGCACGATCGTGTTGCCGGCTTTGTGGAGGCGTTCGAACAGCGCCATGATTTCCGCGCCCGTCTTCGAATCGAGGTTGCCCGTCGGTTCGTCCGCCAGCAGGATCGACGGGTTGTTGACGAGGGCGCGGGCAATCGCGACGCGCTGGTGCTGTCCCCCCGACAGTTCGTTCGGCCGGTGCGTCACGCGATCGCCAAGGTCCACTTTCTGCAGGGCCAACCTCGCGCGTTCCAGCCGGTCCTTCGCGGGCACGCCGGCGTACACGAGCGGCAGCTCGACGTTGTGCAGCGCCGTCGCGCGAGGCAGGAGGTTGAACGTCTGGAACACGAACCCGATCTCTTCGTTGCGGATCCGCGCGAGCTCGTTGTCGTTCATCTGGCTCACTTGCGTGCCGTTCAGCAGGTACGAGCCTTTCGACGGCGTGTCCAGGCACCCGATGAGATTCATCAAGGTCGACTTGCCGGAGCCGGACGGCCCCATGATCGCCACGTATTCGCCACGATCGATCTGCAGCGATACGCCGCGCAGCGCGTGGATTTCTTCCGTGCCCATCACGTAGGTCTTCCAGAGATCGACGGTTTCGATGAGTGCCATAACGCTTTTAGACTCTGACGAGGGAAGCGAGGCGTGCGTTCCGCATTCGATCACACGCCGCTCTTGAGCCGGGCGAGCAAGGTCTTGGCGATGCCCGGGGCATCGAGCGGCATGCGGGCATCCCAGTCACGGGCGTCGACAGGAATGAGCGTCAGTTTCATGTTGCGTCGCTTCTTGCGCTGCTCGGCAATGGCGGTCGCCAGCTCGTCCGCCGGCGCGAGGGACGTTCCCATCAGAAACACGCAGATTTCCTCATGCGCCGGCACGGCCCACTGACCCGCGCCCTTCCACGCGTCGCCCACCGCCTCGGCATCCACGCGGGAGACGAAGCGCCCAAGCAACCGCGGATTCTTGGTGCGCGAGAACATCCTGCCCTTCGGCACCAGCGCCACGTCGAAGCCCCGCAGCTCAGCGACGGTGTATTCGGCGCCCACCGCTTTGAGCGCTTGGTGGAACCGGCTCATCGCCGCGTTGCGCACGAATTCGTCACGCGTGGCGCGTTCCTGCTTGAACTGCGAGCCCTTCGGCTGGCCTGGCTCCGGTGCCGGCGGCGCCGCGGTCGTCTCCGCAGGCGATCGCGTGGGCTTGGGGGCCGCACCTGCTGAGGGCGACGCGGGCGCGGCCTCGGTTGCGCCGGACTCCGCGGCCCGGGCGCGATCGTACACCCGAAGGCGCCCCAGCAGGCGCTCGCGGATGTCCGTTGCGCCGGATTCCGCGGCCCGGGCGCGATCGTACTCCGCGCGTCGTCCTTCGTCGGACAGCACGTGGTACGCTTCGGTCAGTTCGGTGGCCCGGTCGGCCGCGGCTGGTAGTAATCCTTAAGCGGCGCCACCTACTTCTTGAACTCCGCGACGTTGGCGGCCGGCAGCGCTCGCCGGCCTTCGTGGGCTTCGCGATCTTGGAGCCGCTTCTTCGGTACGCGCCGCTGCGGTTCCGACGTGCTGCTGGCGCAATAGGGGCAAAAACTCCATCCGGGCTGCAGCGAACGTCCGCAGTGCGGGCAGCCTCCGCTCAGCCGCTTGCCGCATTGCGGACACGCGACGAAGTCGACGCCGACCGCGGCGCCGCACCCGGCACAGAGCGTGCGCATCTCGCGGACTTCGGTCACCACGCGCAAGAGTTCCTCCGGCGTCGTGATGCCGCTTTTCACTTTCGAAAGCCCGTCTTCCCCGAGACTGATCATGCCGCCCGCCAGGGCGACGTCCCGCAGCTGATCCTCGGTCGCCTTCGCTGAAATCAGCCGGCGGAGTTTGTCGGTCACACGCATCACTTCGTAGATACCGACGCGGCCGCTATACCCGGTGTGGTGGCACTGATCGCAGCCGACCGATTTGTAGAAAAGAATGGACGCGGCGTCGGCCTCAGAGATGTTGAGCGCGCGCAACGTGTCGGGCGGTGGCGTGTACTGCCGCCGGCATTGACCGCACAGCCGCCGCACCAGTCGCTGCGCGATAACGCCGACAAGCGCCGACGCAATCACGAACGGCTCGGTGCCGATATCGGTCAAGCGGGTCACGACCGACGGCGCGTTGTCGGTGTGCAGCGTCGACAGCACCAGGTGTCCGGTCTGCGCCGCCTGCATCGCGATCTTCGCCGTCTCCGCATCGCGGATTTCGCCGAGGAGAATGACGTCGGGATCCTGCCGCAGGATCGATCGCAGGGCGCTGGCGAACGTGAGCTTGATCTTCTCGTTGATCTGGGTCTGGTTCACGCCGGGAATCTGGTACTCGACCGGATCCTCAATCGTGATGATGTTGGTCTTCTCCGACTGCACGGACTTCAGCGCCGAGCTGAGCGTCGTCGTCTTGCCGCTGCCCGTCGGACCGACGACCAGAATCATGCCGTGCTGGTGCCGGAGGAAGCCGCGCACTTCTTCGAGCGCGGCCGCCGATATCCCGATCTCCTCGAGGGCCGGCACGCCCTTGCGGTGATCGAGCACACGCATCACGACCTTTTCGCCGAACAGCGTGCGCAGCGTCGAGACGCGGAAGTCGACTTCGGTCCCGTCGTCGGCCGTCGACCGCAGGCGGCCGTCCTGCGGCAGCCGCTTCTCGGCGATGTCCATCCCGGCCATGATCTTGAGCCGCGCGATCAGCCCCTCATGGACCCACTTGGGCAGGTCCATGACCTCTTTGAGCAAGCCGTCCAGCCGATGGCGAATGAGCACGCCTTTTTCCATCGGCTCGACGTGAACGTCGCTCGCCTTGCTCTTGATCGCGCTCTTGACGACGAGATCGGCCTTGTCGGGGTAGCCGGTCTGGATGGCGTCCACGATGTCGCCCCGAGTCGCCACGACCTGTTTGATGCGGTAACCCGTCTGGAATTCGAGATCCTGGACGAGGCTGAAGAGCAGGGGATCGGACATCGCCACCGTCAGCAGGTTCTTCTCGAGGCCAATGGCGACGCACACGCGCTTGAGCGCGACTTCCTTGGGAATCAGGATGACGGCGGAGACGTCGGGGGGATTCTCCGCGAGGTTGACGTAAGGAAAACCGAGCTGGAACGCGAGCGCCTTGGCGATCTGCTTTTCGGTCGCCAGGTTCATCCGTACGAGCACGACGCCGAGACGCTCCCCGGTGCGCTTGTGCTCCGTCAGTGCGTTCTGGAGATCGTCCTCAGTGATGAGGCCTGCCTGTATCAGGCACTCACCGATTTTCTTTCGCACCGCGGTTCCTCAAGGCTAAGTGATCGGAGATTTCGGGAACGGTCGATTGTACGAACCGCCTCTTGGTCAATCAACATCAAAGCGCTGTGCAATTTCGAACACGTCATTGAACATCCACATTTGGTGGCCACGATGCCCGTATACACCATCGGATGCGCGTTTAGCGGACATTTGCACCATCGCACGGGCGCGTCCCGTCGACGAGGGCGCCCGCCGGGGACGGCCTCGATTTCGACAATCCGGCACGCCGAGGACGAGAGTTCGATTCCGATGCGAGTGCGCATGAACGGCTGGGGGACGGAAACTCCCGTCTCTTTGTCGGTTCGAGCGCGCCGGCCCGGTAGCCGCCGCGGTTCTCCGTCGCGCACGGCTGCACCCGCGTCGCCCTCGACACCAGCCCTCACGACGCGGGCAGCCGACGCTCGTGCCGACTTGCGTCCGCGCGTCCCATTGGGTGAACATGCTGAACCGGGCATGAGCAGTAACGACGCGGTGTTTGCCGGCGAAGCGGATCCGAACATCCAGGCGGACCTGCGCCAAAAGATCTCGTCCCTCCTGACCGAACGGGCCGACGTCGTGACCGCCGACACCATCTCGATCTTCCCCTTCAGCGGCGCCCACGCGCTCGACGCCGACTATTGCCGCCGGCTCGGCCGGCTCCTGGTTCAGCTCCTGGCGATCGCCGTTCGCGACGGACGTCTTGATCCGCGCGGAGGCTTCGTCACCGATCTGCATCGCGTGATCCTCGAGCGCGTTGTGCCGATGGAACGTCTGTTCACGCTGGCGTATCTCACGGAACGCACCGCGCTCGATGAGCTCGCGCTGGACGAATCGATCGGCGCGACCAGCGAACCGTGGCCGCTCGTCGCGCGGCTCGTGCGCCGCGGTTCGTTCGACCTGCTCGGCGCGTATGCCGAGCGCGTGCAGCTCGAGCCCGCCGAAGCCGCGGTCATCGACCGCCTGACCACGCTGCACACGCGCGTGATGCTCGACGCGGTGATGGCCAAAGAATTCGAGCGGGCCGGACGGTTCGGCTATCCGATTTCACTGATTCTCTTCGACATCGATCGCTTTTCCTCGATCAACAAGGATCATGGCTACGGCGTCGGCGATCGCATTCTCGAACGGCTGGGAATTCTGGTGCGGCAGTACTTCCGCCACCACGATTGGGTGGCGCGGCATTCGGAAGACTCGATTGCGGTGCTGCTCACGCGGACGGAGGCGGCCAACGCCAACGCGTTGGCGGAGCGCGTGCGCGCCACGGTCGAAGAGCGGCTGGGCTTCACCGATCACCGGAACGATCAGGCGGTGCCCGTGACCGTCAGCGCGGCCGTGGTCAATCTCAAGGTCGCCGAGGGTGACGTGATCGATCCGGATCGCGTGCTTGCAGAGGCCGAAGCGGCGCTCGAGCGCGCGAAGCGAAACGGTCGCAACCGCGTGGAGTACGTGGACCGTTTCTCCGCGGAGCGGGTCGAGGGCGCCTAGCCGCCGTACTCCTCCTCGTAGTTCGCCTTCAACTTCGCCACCACGGCGGGATCCGCCAAGGTCGTGGTATCGCCGAGCGCCTTGCCTTCGGCGATGTCGCGGAGTAGCCGCCGCATGATCTTTCCTGAGCGCGTCTTCGGCAGGTCGGCGGCGAACAGGATGTCGTCGGGGCGCGCGATGGCGCCGATCTTCTTGACGACGTGTTCCTTCAGGTTGTCGATGAGCTCTTTGGAGCCTGGCTTCTGGTTCGCGCCTTCCTTCACCGTCACGAATGCGGCGATCGCTTGTCCCTTGATTTCGTGCGCGCGACCGACGACCGCCGCTTCGGCCACGCTGGGATGATCGACGAGCGCGCTCTCGACCTCCATCGTTCCGATGCGGTGACCCGCGACGTTGATGACATCGTCGACGCGCCCGAGCAGCCAGAAGCACCCGTCCGCGTCACGCTTGGCGCCGTCGCCCGTCACGTAGACGCTGCTCCCCCACTTGCTCCAGTACTGCTGGACGTACCGCTCGGGATCGCCGTAGATGCCGCGCAGCATCGACGGCCACGGACGCGTGAGCGCGAGCAGACCGCCGCCGACTTCCACTCGTTCGCCGCGCTCGTTGCGAATTTCCGCCGCGATGCCTGGAAACGCCTTGGTCGCCGAGCCCGGCTTCAGCGTGGTCACGCCGGGCAGCGGCGTGATCATGATGGCGCCCGTCTCGGTCTGCCACCACGTGTCGACGACAGGACACCGCTCCCCGCCAATGAACCGGTGGTACCAGACCCAGGCCTCCGGATTGATGGGCTCGCCGACCGATCCGAGCAGCCGCAGCGACGACAGGTCGCGCTTCAGCGGCCACTCGGTGCCCCAGCGCATGAACGCGCGAATGGCCGTCGGCGCGGTGTAGAACACGGTGACCCCGTACGTTTCGATGAGCGACCAGAACCGATCCTTTTTTGGCCAGTCGGGTGCGCCTTCGTACATCAGCACGGTCGCCCCGTTCGCCAGCGGACCGTAGACCACGTAGCTGTGACCCGTGACCCAACCGATGTCCGCGGTGCACCAGTACACGTCGTCTTCGCGAAGATCGAACACGAGCTTGGTCGTCGCGTACGCACCGACCAGATAACCACCCGTCGTGTGTACGATGCCTTTGGGTTTCCCCGTCGTGCCCGACGTGTAGAGGAGGTAAAGCATGTCCTCCGCGTCCATCGGCTCCGGCTCGCACGTGTACGACGCGTCCTGCATGAGCCGGTGATACCAGTGGTCGCGGCCCTCTTTGATGTGGACCGGCATCTCCGCGTGGCCGCGCTGCACGACCACCACGTTTTGGATCGACGGCGTGTCGGCAAGCGCTTCGTCCGCCACCTGCTTGAGCGGCACGATCTGGCCGCGCCGGAACCCCCCATCGGCGGTGATCAGGAGTTTGCATTCCGAATCATTGATGCGATCGCGCAGTGACTCGGCGCTGAAGCCGCCGAAGACCACGTTGTGCACGGCGCCGATGCGCGCGCACGCCAGCATGGCAATGGCGAGCTCGGGAATGAGCGGAAGATAGATCGCGACGCGATCGCTTTTCTTCACGCCGAGCGACGTGAGAACGTTCGCGAACGCCGAGACCTGCCGGAACAGATCGAAGTAGGTCAGCGTGCGACGATCGCCGGGCTCGCCTTCCCAGATGAGCGCGGCTTTGTTCCGACGTGGTCCGCGGATGTGACGGTCCAGACAATTGACGCTCGCGTTGATGCGGCCGCCGACGAACCATTTCGCGTGCGGCGGCTTCCAGTCGAGCACCGTGTCCCACCGGCGCGACCACTCGAGCTCGCCCGCGAATCGCGCCCAAAACGCCTCGGGATCGCGATCGGCTTCGGCGTAGAGGCTTTCGTCGCGGACGACGGCGCGCGCCTTGAAATCGGCGGGCGGAGGAAAAGTACGGGCTTCTCGGAGAAGGTCGTCGAACTCGGCGTGCGTGTGGTCGGCCATGCGGCCGATTCTAGCCCGATCCCAGCGCGGAAAGCCGGGTGCGCACCTGGGCCGCGAGATCCCCGTGGGCCACGGCGCCGAACCGGAGGAACGCCTTGTAGTGCTCGATGGCGGTCGCGGCGTCGCCGCCTTCGTCGGCCAGGACGGCCAGGTTGTAATGCGATCCGGCGCTGCGCGGGTCGATGGTCAGCGCCCGCCGAAGGAGATCGCGCGCTTCGGCCACGCGGCCGCCCGACTTCTGCACGAGCGCGAGATTGACGAGCGACTCCACGTTGCGCGGGTCGGCGGCCAGGGCCACGCGGAACTCCGCGGCGGCGCCCGCGGGCTCATTGCCGCGCATCAGCGCCACGCCGAGATTGTTGTGCGCCTTCACGTACTTCGGGTCGATCGCGATCGCACGCTGAAACTGCCGCACGGCCTCGTCGAGTTGATTGCGGTCGGCGTACAGCAACCCGAGGTTGTTGTGGACTTCAGCGCTCGCGTCGTTCTGCTCGAGGAGCGTCCGGTACTG
>JACPZV010000303.1 GCA_016195295.1 Acidobacteriota bacterium | reverse complement strand
GTCGAAAATCTTCGGCTGCAATTCGTCCGGAATCCCGGGCCCGTCATCGTTGATCTCGAGGATCACGGATTCCTGCTCGGCGTCGTGCCAGGTGCGGACGACGAGGACGCCCCGCCCGTTCGCGGAGAGCATCGCCTGCTCCGCATTGATCACGAGATTGAGCAGCACCTGCTGGAGCTGATGGCCGTCGGCGAACACCTGGGGCAGACCGGCCGCCAAGGCGTCGATGACCGTGATGTTGGTCACGCGCTGGTCGTACACGCGAAGCGCGAGCGTTTCGCGCACGACCTGATTGACGTCCACCATTGCGCGCGTCGTCTGCCGCTTGCGGGCGAAGGTGAGCAGATTGCGGACGATGCGCGCGGCGCGTTCGGCTTCGGAGAGGATCGTGTCCAAGCCGCGGCGCACCGGATCGTCGAGGGTGCGCTGCGAGAGACGCTCGGCCCAGCTGAGAATCGTGGCCAGCGGATTGTTCAGTTCGTGCGCGACGCCGGACATCGTCTGGCCGAGCGCCGCCATTTTCTCGGCCTGGAGGAGCTGGTGATAGATGTCGCGCGTCTCGTCGTCGAGCTTCTTGCGCTCGCTCACATCGCGGACGAGCGCCTCCAGGCGCACGCTGCCGTCCTCGCCAGGCGGATCGGCGCGCGACGTGAGCTCGACCCATACCGGACTGCCGTCCGCTCGCCGCAGTCGCAGCAGATAGCTGTTCACCGATCCGTCGGTGGAGAGCCGTTCGATCAACGCCACGCGCGCCTGCGGATCGACGAAGCGATCGTGATCGAAGGGACGGACGTCACGTTCGGGGGCTTCGCTCGAGTACCCGAAGATCAGTTTGAGGTGAGGATTGGCGGCAATCGTCGATGTGGTCTCGGGACCGATCGTCCCGATGTACACGCCTTCGTGTACGGCCTCGAACAACCGCGCGAACGCCGCCGCGCGTCGATCCACGGACGGATTATAGGTGCAGGGACTGGAGACTAGGGGGCCCCTATTTCATCGGAGCCGGCGGCGTCGGCGTGTGCGTGGGGAACGACGAGCTCCACTTTCCTTCATTCGCCGCTCGAATGTCCCGCACTGAAGCGCCCGAAGCATGCATTTGCATCGCGTCACGCGCGACGTCGAGGCACACCGCTCACGTCATGCCGTGCGGTTCCCACTGCGTGACGTCGCCGTTGGCATCCCGGGCGGTCACGAAACAGTCTTCGCTGCCGCGATGGCCGGCGCGCTCGCACCCGCAGTAGCACGGCACGTAGCTCAGGATTTCCGGGTGCTCCGCGGCAAACTTGTACGCCGCGCGCACGACGTCCATCGGCCGGGCCGGCGGCTCCGGATCGAACGGCAGCGGCGGGAGAGTCGCCTGGGGATGCGGACCGAGTTTCGCCGCGGCCGGCGGCTCGGCCACTGCCTGCGCCGCGATTTGCCCGGCCGGCTCCGATGCCATGGGTGCTTGGAGGTCGGGACCGCTCGCTGCTGGCCGGCCTGGCGGTTGCCGTCATCGTCGTCTTTGCACAGCCCATCGAGAGATACCTGCTCAATCTGGTGCAGGAAGCCGAGCGCAGCTCGGGCCTGGCGCTCGGGCCGGCGCTGCTGATCCTGACGGCAGTTTTCGTCTTCCATCAGCAAGGTAAGCGTCAGGAGGCCCGGGCGCGCGCCTTGGCGGCGGAAGCCGACGCGATGCAGGCGGGCGCTCGCACGGCGGGGATGGAGCGGCTCGTCAATTTCGGCCAGGCGCTCGGCCGGTCGCTCGATCTGGAGACGATTCGCGACGTCGTGATGCAGCATCTGCCGACGCTCGCCGGCACGGAGGACGCGTGGGTCCTCCTCCGCGCGCGCGGTCGCTGGCAAGCGCTCGTCGGCACCACGCGCGAAACCCGGCGGGAGGTTGAACGCGCGCGGGAGCACGTCGCCGATCGCGCGCTGGTGGGTGACAGCACCTTGACGACGGAAGGCGTGACCGCCGAAGGTCACTTTTGCCTCAGGCTGGCCGCAGGCGGCGACGTCGTCGGCGTTCTCGGTCTGCCTGAAACCGGCGGCCCGACCACGGAAGCCCGCCAACGTGTGTTGGCCACGGCGGGCGCGTTGCTCGCCATCTCGCTCCGCAACGCCCAGTTGTTTCACGAGATTCGCGAGACCAGTCTCCGCGACGGGCTCACCGGCTGCTACAACCGCACGCACGCGCTCGAAGTGATCGACACGGAGCTGCGCCGCGCCCGGCGATCGCAGTTGCCCTTGTCGCTCATCATGTTCGACCTCGATCACTTCAAGGACATCAACGATCGCTTCGGTCATCTGTGCGGCGATGCCGTGCTGGCCGGCGTCAGCAGCAAGATGCGCGACGTCCTGCGCGGCAGCGATCTGAAATGCCGGTACGGCGGCGAAGAATTCTTGGTGCTGTTGCCGGAAACGCCGCTCGAAGGCGCCAAGCGCGTGGCCGATTCGTTGTGCCGCGAGATCGCCGACATGCGCGTCACCTGGAATGACGAAACACTCTCCATCACGGCGAGCTTCGGCGTCTCCGTCGCGTTGCCCGCCGAAATCGACGGCCAGGCGCTCATCGGCCGCGCGGACGCGGCCCTGTATCGGGCCAAAGATCAGGGACGCAACTGCGTCCGTCTCTCCATCGAAACCGCTGTGGCATGACGGCGGCGCCGACGCGACGAGCGTATCTGGCCTGGCTCGCCGTGTGCCTGATTTGGGGCACGACCTATCTCGCCATTCGGATTTCGCTCGAAACGATTCCACCGCTCCTCATGGCCGCGATGCGATGGATCGTCGCGGGCAGCCTCTTGCTCGCCGCGCTCAGAGTGCGCGGCGAGCCACTCCCGGGTTGGCGCGCGTGGCCGTCACTCGCCCTGCTCGGCGTGCTGCTGTTAGGGTTCGGCATCGACGCGTTCATGCCCGGCGGCGCGCCGTTGACGCTCAGACATGTCGCCGGTCTGGCGATCGGGTTTGCCGGCATCGTCACGCTGGTCTGGCCGGAAATTCGTACCGGCGGCAGCGGCGGCCGCGCGTTCCTCGGCGGCGTGATGGCCGCGCAGGTGGCGTGCGTTGGCTGGGCCGTCGGATCGTCCTACGCGCGGCATCGCGGGCGCGGTCACGCGCGCGACGAGAATGTGCTGGCGACGGCGGCGTGCGAGATGCTCTTCGGCGGCATGTTTCTCCTCGCGATCGGGCTCGGCCTGCACGAGACGACGCGCTTGGTCTTCACGCCACGGACCGCGGCGGCGCTCGTTTACCTGACTCTCGTTGGCGCCATTGGCGGTTTCACGGCGTACGCGTACGCGCTAAAACATCTTCCTGTCGCGACCGTATCGCTCTACGCGTACGTCAATCCGATCATTGCCGTCGTGCTCGGGACGCTCGTTTTGAACGAACCGCTGAACGCCCGCATGGCGGTCGCGGCGGCCGTGGTGTTGGCGGGAATGGCGATGGTAAGGGCTGAGGGCTGAAAGGGGCGGGAAGGCAAGAAGGGCAGGAGGGCGGGACGGGCGGGAAGGATAGAGCATGACTCGTCGCTTGTGTCGCTCGCGCTTTTCTCAACGGCGGCGGCGTCCGCGCAGGAGGCGACGCCCAGTCCACCGCCGAAAGCGGATGCCGCAGCCCGCGTCGCCGACACGATGGAGTTTCTGGCCGGCGGCGCGCTTGGCGAGGTGGGCTTCGCGGATCGCGAAGGCCGGGTCGGTGGTGCTGGTGTTGAAGTGAGACCTACGCGCCGTTCGGCTTGGGCCCGAGCGCGAACGTCATTGAGCCGTCGATGACGGTCTGACCGTTGACGCGCGCGACACCCTTGAGCAGTCCCATTCGGCTGCGCAGCCGCACGACGTTCGCTTCGATGACCACGACATCGCCCGGGTGCACCGCCCGCCGGTACCGGACGCGCTCGATGCCCGCGAAGAATGGCAAGCGTTGACGATTCTCCGGCTTGGCGAGAATCAAGATCGCGCCGACCTGCGCCACCGCTTCGGTGAGAATCGTCGGCGGCATCACGGGCGCGCCGTTCGCGGTGTGCGACAAGTATCGCTCGTTGAAGGAAACGTTCTTGATCCCCACGATGCGCTTGTCGACTTCGAACTCGATGATGCGGTCGACCAGGAGGAACGGATAACGGTGCGGCAGAATCCGCTCGATGTCGGCGTAGTCCAGCGGCAGCGTCAAGTCCATGCGGATAGAAGCGATTATACTTCGGGGTGAGCGCGCGCCCTCCAGATGTCCACACCCGACACCACAGCCGAACAGCTCACCACGCTCTTCGCGCTCGGGCGGGAAGTGGCCTCGGTGCTCGATCTCGATGAGCTTCTCCACAAAATCCCGGAGCTCATCGCGCGCCTGACCAAGTTTCAGGCGTTCGCGGTGTACCTGCTCGAACCGAAACGCAACGAGCTCACGGTGGCGTACTCGGTGGGATATCCCGAAGAGGTCGCGCGCACGCTGCGGGTGAAAGTCGGCCGCGGCTTGGTCGGCGCCGCCGTCGCCGAGGGCCAGCCGATTCTGGTCAACGACGTGCGCTCGGACCCGCGGTACGTGGAAGCCGTGCCCGGATCGCGAGCCGAGCTCGTCGTGCCGCTGCGCCGCAAGGGACACGTGATTGGCGCCCTCAATCTCCTGAGCGACACGCCGAATCAGTTCACCGAAACCGACGAGACGATGCTGCGGCAGTTCGGCGCCCACGTCGCCGTGGCGATCGAGAACGCGCTGCTCATCGAGCACGATCGCGAGTACACCGCCACACTCCAGACGCTGGCCGAGATCGCGCGCGAGTTCGCGGCCATTCTCAACCTCGATGAACTGCTCGCGCGGCTCGCGCAGCTCACGCGCCGCGTCATCGACTACCGGACGTTCGGAATCTTTCTGCTGAACGAGGAAGCCGGCGAGCTCGAAATGAAAGCCGCCGTGCGCTACGGCGATCGCGTGAACGTGCCGCGCGTGAAGCTCGGCCACGGGCTCGTCGGGTACGCGGCGCTACACAAGGAGGTCGTCCTCGTTCCTGATGTCTCCGTCGACCCTCGTTACATTAAGGTCGTCAACGATGCGCGGTCGGAGCTCGTGATTCCGCTGCTGGTGCAGGATCGCTGCATCGGCGTCTTCGATCTCGAAAGCCCCGAGCTCGACGCTTTCACCAAGACGCACGCCGAGATCTTGGCCCTGCTCGCCAGTCAGGCCGCGGTCGCGATCGAGAACGCGCGCCTCTACCAGACGATCCGCGCGAACGAGATTCGGCTCGAGAAGGAGATCCGCTTCGCGCAGCGCGTGCAAATGGCGCTGCTGCCGACCGAGCTGCCTAAGCGCATGAAGCACGTCGACGTGGCCGCGCGCTTCGAGCCCGCGCGCGGGCTGGGCGGCGACCTCTATGACTTTCTCGCGCCGGAGCCCAACACGCTGGCCGTCGCCGTCGGCGACGTGTCGGGCAAAGGCGTGCCGGCCGCGCTCTACAGCGCATTTGCCGGCGAGCTGATTCGATCGCGCACGTTCCGTCGTCGGTACGCGCTCGATCGCTTCACCCCGGCGGGCATCCTCGCGTCGACCAACGCCATTCTCTGCGAGCGTCAACTCGAGGAATACTTCTGCACGCTCTGCTACGCGCTCTTCGACTTCAAGCGCCGCATCGTCACGCTGGCCAATTCCGGGCTCCCGTACCCCGTGCGCTGCCGCGGCGCCAAGGTCAACCAGATCGAATTGCCAGGCGTCCCGCTGGGCGCGTTCGCCGGCTCGACCTACGACGAGCTGACGTTCGATCTGGCGGCGGGGGACGTATTCGTCTTCTGTTCGGACGGCGTCTTTGAAGCCAACGACGCGCTCGGCCGTGAGTTCGGCGCCGAGCGACTGCTGAAGGTCGTCGGCGAGACGCGGCAGAAAGCTGCGGTCGACATCGTCGGCGCGATTCTCGCCGCGGTTCAGGAATTCCGCGGTGACGCGCCTCCGAACGACGACTTGACGTCGGTGGCGGTGAAGATCATTTCCTAGTGGCTGGTGGCTGGTGACTGGCTTGCCCGCCGAAGCCGACGAGCCGGCGGAGGCGGGTGACTCCCGACCACTGACTCCCGACTATTACAGTCGCGCCGAATCGGTGAGTGAAGATCGAGGTGCGGCGATGCCAGCGCCTGCCTGAAGTTACGCACCCCGTGATTCGACGCGACCGCGCACGAGGACATCAAATCGCGTGCCCGGTCTTGCACGTGAAAACCCCAATGATTTTGCGTGTTGCGGTCCACGGCCGTCCTGTGCCGGAGACGCGCGCCTGACCTCCGGTGAGGAGAGTCCGACCAGCATCATCGCCAACTTTCCAGACCGGCCTCTCGTCTGACTGATGTTCAGAGGAGGAAGATCTATGAAACTGGTGAGACTCGTGGGAGCCCCTGCGACGCTCGTCGGCGTCTTCGCGCTGGCGGCGGCACCGTCCGTTTCCGGACGCTTCGACTCCGGCGTCTTTGCTCAGGCAAGGCGCTCGGGCACGGACGCGCTCGCTCAGCGCGAGCAAGGCGGGCCGTCGCGTGAGCTCACGATCCTAGCGGGGCGCGGCGCGGAAATCGGCGTGTCGGTCCGCGACGTCGAGAAGGCCGAAGCCGATCGTCAACACGTGACCGGCGGAGCGGTCGTCGAAGAAGTCCGTCCGGACACACCGGCCGAGAAGGCCGGCCTGAAGCGCTCCGACATCATCGTCGAGTTCGACGGCGAGCGCGTGCGCAGCGCGCGCCAGTTCGCGCGGCTCGTGCAGGAAACGGTCCCCGGCCGCGACGTGAAGACGACGGTCATGCGCGACGGCCAGAAAAAAGATCTGCAGTTGACGCCGTCCGAGGGACGCGCGATGAGCCTGTTCATGGACGGCGGCCTGCGCGATGGATTTGGCGTTCTGCCGAATCTCAGCGACCGCATGCGGGGCTTCAACTTCAACTTCGACATCCCTGGCGCGCTGTCGGGACGCCGGCTCGGTGTCACCGTTCAGGAACTCACCAATCAACTCGCGGAATACTTCGGCGCGAAGGACGGCGTGCTGGTGGCCGCGGTCACCGATGGATCGGCCGCCGCCCGCGCGGGTCTCAAGGCCGGCGACGTCATCACCTCGATCAACGGCGCGAATGTCCACTCCCGCGACGATCTCGTCCGCGCACTGCGCGACGCAAACTAAGACGAGGTGACGAGTGG
>JACPZV010000060.1 GCA_016195295.1 Acidobacteriota bacterium | reverse complement strand
GCTCGACGGCGTCGCGCAGCACGCGCTCGTGTTCCGCGCGCGCGGTGCCCAGGCTCAAGTTGACGAGGTGCATGCCGTGCCGCGCCGACCAGTCGATCGCCGCGACAAGCGTCGCAATGTTCGTGGACAACGACCGGTCGAACACCTTGACGGCGTAGAGCTCGGCGTCCGGCGCTTTCTCTTTGATCGCCGCCGCGACCGCCGTGCCGTGCCCGAGCCGATCGACGTAGTCCTCGTGCTCGCGGCCGTCGTCGTCTATCGCCACACCGCCCGCGACGGATCCGACATGCGGATGCGCGGCGTGGACACCACTGTCGATCACGGCCACGCGCACGCCGCGACCGGTGGCCACCGTCGCCTTCGCGCCGACCTCAGACGGCATGGGGCTGCCGCAGGTGCGCGCCGTCGATCTCGAGCACGCGATCGGCGCGCCGCGCCAGCTCGAGGCGATGCGTGATGACGATCGTCGTGCGGCCCCGCATGACGGCTTCGTAGCCGTCCGCGAGCTGCCGCTCGGACTCGGGGTCGAGCGCCGCCGTGGGCTCGTCGAGAACCAGGACCGACGGGTTCATCAGAAACGCCCGCGCCACCGCGACGCGCTGCCGCTCGCCGGCGGAGAGCGCCATCCCCCGCTCGCCGACCACGGTCGCCAGGCCTTCGGGCAAGCGCGCGATGAAATCGTCCAACGCCGCCTGATGCACCGCAGCATTGACCTCGGCGTCAGTTGCGCCCGGACGCGCATAGCGAATATTCTCGGCAATGGCCGCGTGCAGGATGCTCGGCTCTTGATCGACGAGCGCAACGTGCCGGCGAAGATCGTCGAGCCGCACGGTTCGAATATCGCGGCCATCAATCCGCACCACGCCGCGATCCGGATCCAGCAGGCGCAACAGCAGATCGGCGATCGTGGACTTGCCGCTGCCGCTCGGACCGACGATCGCCAGCACTTCCCCGGCGCGAACGCTGAACGAGAGGTGGTCCAGTGCCGGCGCGCCGCGATCGAACGAGAGCGTGACGTCCTCAAACGTGACGTCCCCGCAGACCGCCGGCAACGCGACGGCCGTGGGCGCCTCCCGCACTTCGACGGTCTCGTCGAGGATCTGCGACACCCGACGCAGCGAGACGCGCACCGTCGCCAGATTCGCGTACATCCCCATCAGCGCCTGCAGCGGCGGCAGGAAGCGCATCTGATACGCCATGAACGCGACAAACGTGCCGACCGTGATCTCGCCGCGAATCACACGCAGCCCGCCATAGATGAAAACAAGGCCGGTCCCGCCCGAGAGGATCAGACCCGGCAGGCCGCCGGACAGATACGTCAGCCGCTGCATGGACATCAGCGCGCGCACGAACGCGGCGTTGCGCTCGCGGAATCGCGCGACCTCGCGCTCCTGCGCGTTCGACGTCACGACGAGCTTCACCGCCTGCAGCGTTTCGATCAGGAAGCTGCCGATGTCGGCACTTCGCTGCCGCAGCGTGGCGATCTCGGCTTCCAGCGTCGTGCGATAGCGCGCGAGCAGCCACACGCCGAGTGGCGCCGTCGCAATCGTCACGAGAAACAACCGGACGTCCAGCCACGCGAGCATCGCGATCGTCCCGCACAAGAAGAGCGCGTTGCCGACCCACGCCAGCGCGGTCTCGGCCGCGATGCGCTGGATCTCGCCGACGTCGTTGTTGATACGCGACATCACGTCGCCGAGGCGCGTGCGGGCGTAGAACCGCGGCGAGAGCTGCTGCAAATGCCGATACATCTGCAGTCGCATGTCGAAGAGGATGTCCGAATCAGCGTCCGGAGATCCTTGCCGATCAGCGCGCCGTCGAAGAAGTCGCGCGTGAGCAGCGGCAGGTAGAGCGACAGCGCGGTGCTGAGCGCGCTCAACAGCAGCACCAGGACGAGGCGCCGCCAGTACGGGACGATGAAAGAAAGCGCGCGCCGCAGACCGCGATCGATCATTTGGGCGGCAGGACGAACAGATCGGTCGTCATGTCGCCGTCGAGCGTGATCGTCCGCAGGTATTGATACGTCTCGGCGTCGTACAGGTCGATGGTGTTCCCCGCGACGTAGATGTAGAGCACCTTGCCGTTCGAGCTGGTTTTGAGGCCCATGCGCGGCCGGCCCTTGAACTCGGTGCGGCCCGCGAACTTCCGGTGCTCGAGATCGAACTTCCAGAATTCATACCGGCCGATGTCCTCGTACAGCCCGTAGGCAACCTTGCGGCCGGGCGCGAGCGTGAAGCTGACGCCGGTCGACGGTCCGAGCGTGTAGAAGTCCACGGTCTTCGCCGACAGATTCACACGGCCGATGCCCATCATGCGGCGGTGCTGCACCGGATCGGAGACGTTGAAGAGCGACGTGTAGAACCCGGGCTCGTCGTTCAACACGTCGCGCGAGCCGAACTCGAGGCGGCCGAAGCCTTCTTCGATCGGCCGCGACAGCTCCCACTTGTCCGCTTGCGTGAACGTGTTCGTCTCGTAGATCAACACATCCTGATCGCTGAAGAGGTACATCCACTTGCCGTCCGGCGAGAACAGGATGTTGGCATTCTGCCGCTCTTCCCCGTTCGGCCACGGAATCGTCCGCACGATCTTGTGATCCTTCAAATCGTACTGCACCATCGTCGGCGCGCCGATCTCGAAGCGATCGATCAACTTGGTCGCCGACGCCGTCACCATGACGACGAAGCGGTGCAGCGGATCGGGCTCGAGGCTGCGAATGCGGACTTTCTTATTGCCCTCGCTCAGCGTGAACGTGTCGAGGGTCTTCCGTGCCGCGATGTCGAGGATCTCCACCTTCTCCATCGTCGCTTCGACGGTGTAGAACCGTTTCAGATCGCGCGAGATCGTCGTCCGGCGCGGAATGCCGGACTGAAACGGAATCGTCCCGACGATCTTTTCCGTCGCCTCGTCGATGATCCAGAACTGCTTCGGATACGACCCGATGATGAGCGTGCCGTTGCCGGCGGAGATTCGGGGCTTCTCCGCCGAATGGACCGACACGCGTCCCGCGACGATCGCGAGACCGGCCACGCACACGATGAGAGTAAGTGCCCGCTCGCTCGCCTGGAAGGCTCGCGCTATGTTCGAGGTTGTCGACTTCATGCCGTCCTCGCTACGGGAAGATGAGATCGATCTTGCGCCAGTCTTTCTGAGCCGCCGCGCACTTCGCGGTCCAGTCCGGCGCGTGGTTCAGCTGGTCCGGCACCTGCGCGGGCCAATAGCAGCCGATGTGGCAGTCGAATAGATCGCGCTCGACCGGTTGACATAGTCCGGCGGTGCCGCCCGTCCGATCGGCTTCCCAGCCCGGTGAGAATACGAGCGAGCACCCGACCGGAAAGTGCGGCGCCTGCGGGAGTCCTGTTCGCTGCAGCGCGACGACGTCGTGCTCGGTCGTCCCTCGACCTGGCTCGGGACGACCCTGAGGCTCTCGAAGGGTCGCTCGCTCGACGCGCGCCGCTTTCTTGTTGATCGCCTTGAGGTGGTTCATGACACCAGCTCCTTCATCTCTTCGTCATCGAACTGCGCGAGAAACGCCGGGTTGCGTTCGGATAACTCGCCGTAAATCCGGAGGCAGACGTCCGTCCAGCCGCGAATCCAGTTGCAGTAGTGCAGATTCGGGTGCGTCGTCTCGCCGTAGCGCGTGTGCGCTTCGTGATAGCAGCCGCCCGAGCACAGCGGCCGCGCCCAGCACGTGTGGCAGTCCGTTTTGTTCGCGATGTGGTGCTGTTCGAGAAACGTCTGCTGCGCCTGACGATCGATGCCGTCGCGCACGGTGCCGAGCTGGTGCGCGTCGGATCCCGCGAAGCGGTGACACAGCGCGACGTCGCCGTCGGTCGCGACACCGAGCAGACCCAGGCCCGCGCCGCACGGAAAGGCTTTGCTCACGCCTTTGTGCAGCTCCTCGAGCGTCTCCTTGACGTTCGAGAAGCCGTGGTGGCGACCAGCGACGGTGGTTTCCAAAAATTCGTACGCCAGGTCGCGAAACTGACTGAGCATTTCGTCGTATCCGCCATCGGAGATCGCGTGCGCGCGATTGGGCGACGTCGTGACCGGCGCGAAGCCGACCTCCCAGAAGCCGATCTCCTCGGTCAGGTGCTGATAGATGCGCTTGACGTCCATCTTTCCCGACGTCAACGTGACGCGCGCGCCGATCGGACGGCTGCGATGCCGTCGCAGCAGTTCCTTGATCTTCGGCGCGACGATGTCGTAGCTGCCCGTGCCGTTCTGGAAGACGCGGAACTTGTCCTGCACTTCGCGCGGGCCATCGATGGAAATCGTCACGCCGACGCGCTCCTCGGCGAGGAACTCGATGATCTCCGGCTTGAGCAGCGTCGCGTTCGTCGTCAGGCTGAAGTCCACGTCCTTGCCGACCTCGGCCGCCCGCTGCTTCGCGTACGCAATCGTCTTCCGGAGCACTGGGAAGTTCAGCAGCGTCTCGCCGCCGAAGAACGTGATGTGCGCGAGTTTGTTGCTGCCCGATTCCTTGAGCATGAAGTCCACGCTCTCCCGCGCCGTCTCCTCGCTCATGAACTTCGGCTGCTTGCCGTTCTCGGTGTCGACGATCTTGTCCTCGCCGTACTCGTAGCAGTAGGTGCAGCTCAGGTTGCACTGATTGGTGACGTTGAGGACCATCGTCGTCAACGGAAACGGCGCGAGCGGGATCACTTTCGGCGTCGGCGCCACGGGCGCCGCAGCTTTGCCGATCGCTTGCACGCGCGTCAGTTCCGCAATCGCGGCATCCAGCGAATCCGCATCCAAGGTAGAGGCCGAGCGTGCTCGGCCCACAGCCGTTGCGCCGCCCAAGACAATCGCCAATTCTTCGCGCGTGTACGGGCGCGCGGAGAGCGTCCGCAACACGGAATCCGCGGCGTCATCGAGCGCGAAGATCGCCGCGCTCGGCACGAGATAGACGAACGGCTTACCCGCGGCTTCGAACCGATGGTGTTCTCGCGCGACCCACGCGCTCATTTGCCACCTTCGCTTTCGAACCACGCCATGTAGAGCGGGACCGTCACGAGCAGTTGGGCTCTGGCCCGCAGCGGTCGATCAGGTTGTCGCGCATCCGCACTCGAGAGCTCCGCGACGACCCATACGTCACCGACGTTGTTCCGATTGCCACTGCGTTTGGGATTCGGGCCGTCGACATTCGGCGTGAACAGTCCATTCGCATCCAGCGTCCCGACAAACTGAATGTCATCGTCGCCGAACGTCGCCGTGTACTCCTCGAGCGACCACTTGACGGCGACAAGGCCGAGAGTCAGATCGTCGGCAGTGTCCGGCTTCCCATCGGGGCCGTAATTGATCGCGACCGCTTCGAACTGCTGAAGCTGCTTCGGAAACACGTTACCGCCCACGCGCGCCATGCCGGCCTGCGGGAGGACTCTGATACCGTCGATCTTGTCGTAGACGACGAGCGCCGCCGCTTTCACCGTACCGCCGACGGAAACATCTCGCGGGCCGATCGGCGCGCCCACCGCGACGTCGACCTCGAGCGCGATCTCGTCCGCCCGCGCGTTGACGATACGCGACACTCTCACGCCCTGGCCGAAGCCCACGTCTTCAGGCCGCAGCGTGGCCGGTAGATTCGCACCAAAAATCTTGACCGCCTGGTTCGTCGCACCGGTCTTCAGCGAGGCGACGCTCGTGCCAAGCACGACGGGATCGTTGCTCAAGCGCGTGAGCTTCACGTCGATGCCGGTCTCGTCGTACGCGCCCGTGAACCAGCGTCCCCACATCTGCGTCCAGTCGCGCTCGACGAACAGCACTTCGCGCCACGCCGCCTCGTCCCTCGACTGGGCTCGGGACGACCCTGAGCTTGTCGAAGGGTCGCTGCCCGCCGCCGATGACGATGACCCGCGGCCGCGCCACTGGTAGCCCGTGTAGACGAGCGCCTTGCCCGTCCGTGTGATTGTTTCGCCGCTGCGCGCGACGGTGTAGCGCGTTTCGGTGTTGAAGCCGTCCGGCACGCTCGGGTCGGCTGTGACCGTCACCTGACCGAAGATCGATCCTTTGCCTGCCTGCGATCCGACGACGGCCCATCGTCCGACGATCTTCGGCGCCTGCATCGCCGCCGACCAGGCGGACCACTCAGGCGTGGTCAGCGGCAGCGTCTTCGTCAGATGCTCGAGCGCTTTGTCCATCGGGTGGCGATTGTCTGGCGGACGGCCGTCCGGTCCCGGCTCGGTCTGAATCGGCCGCGTGCGCCGGAATCCTTGACCGCCGTTCATCGGCTGGCTGTCGATGAGCGGGTAATAGCCGCGGTGCATGGCGACGAGCAGTTCCCACTCCTCTTTCGTCCGCCGCTCGCTTAGTACTCGCGCCATCGAGTGGCACGACGAGCACGTGTCCGCCGCGTCCTTGTCCACCGTGTAGGAGTACTCAATCATCCGATGCTCGGCTTCGAACGCGATCGGACGCGCCTCGTCGGGCGCCAGGCCTTGATGATCCGCGAGGTACTTCAGGATGCTGCGCGCGTCGGCCGGCTCGAGGATCGCGTGGTTGAGCGTCACCATGCGCTTGATCGTGCGCTCCCAGTTCTCCGGCGTCGCGCGGCGGTACGAGACGCGCGACATCCGCCCCTTGTCGTCGCTCCGATGGCACGAGCCGCACTTCGCGCGAACCAGATCGTTCTGGACCGGGATGCCTTCGTCCTTGGCGACATCGGTCGCGGCGGGCGTCGGCGGCTGCGCGTGCGCGGGCGGCGTCGCGCACATGACCGCGAGACCCACGGCCCAGCCGATTACGTTTACGCTCATCGTCAACTTACGCTCGCTCATGAAGAATCCCCTTGGCGACGAGCACCGAGAGCCCGCCGACGACACTGGGCAGAGGGACGGGGGCGCAGGTGCGGCAATAGTCCTCGAATACATCCGGAACGTCGGAGTGGCGGCACGCGATGTCGGCCAGCTTCACGAGATCGACATTGCCAAGGAACCTCAAGGCGGATCCAGCGGATGTCGCGGATTCAGCGGATGTCGCGAGTCCCGCGGATGTCGCGGATCCCGCGGATGTAGGGCGGGTCTTTAGACCCGCCTGATCAATGAAGGCGTTTTCCAGCACGATCTCGCGATCGCGAATCACCGGTCGCGACTCGACGCGGACATTGTCAGCCAGCGTGAGGTGGATCGACGGCGCCTGCTTGAACCGCTCGAACGCCGCCAGCACATCCGGATCGCGAGCGAGATCAGACTCGCCGGCCTCACGCGCCTCGACGTCCTTCGCGGCGCGCGATGCCCAGAACGCGTGCGGATGGCGCGCGTGCGCGTCGCGCGCGAAGTCGCGCGAGCGGCGCAGGTGTCGCGCGTACACGTCGCGCTCCCAGTTCGAGAAGAACTCGAGCGCGACATCCTGCCTGATCGGGTCCGTCAGGCACGTGTGCACGACAATCGCGCCGAGCCACGCCGACGCCAACGCCTTCTTGACGCCGAACGACGAGAGCGGGTCGATGAACGATCCGGCGTCGCCGATCAACAGAAACTGGGGACCTGCATACTGCGCGGCAGAATAAAGCGACGCGTCGCAGGCCCATACGCGCTGCAGCGTCGCGCCCTCCAGAAGCCCACCAAGGTTTGTCGCCTTCGCGGTTTCGCCGCGATACGCGGTCTCGAGCGCGCGTCCTCCCGCGGCTGTCGGTGACGCTCGATCCACCATCGCGCCGACGTGTCTCGTCGTCTTTGAAATCGGCACCGACCACATCCACCCGTCGTCGTACGTCTCGACGATGGTATGCGTCTCGTCGGGAAGATCCCATCCTTTAGACTTGCGCCACACGCCGACGAGCGCGCAGGTGCGGTAGCCGGGCTCCGCTCGACGAAACCGCCGGCCGATCAGACCCGCGCGACCGGAACAATCGAGCACGAATCGGCACACAGACGAATGCCGGCGTCCATCGTCGCTGTCGTCGTATTCGACGATGACCGAGCGCTCGTTTTCGAAACGGACGTCGCGGACACGCGCGTTCATCCGCACATCAGCGCCTGCCGCGCGCGCGCTGTCGCGCAGGACCCGATCGAAAGCCGGCCGGTGCACCTGGTAACCCATCGCCTGCCGCGCCGAGCCAAACGGTTCGACGCGACGATCGCCGGACGCCCACCACACGGTGTTCCCCGTCGCGCGGAAGAATCCGGCGCGCTCGACGACGTCGAGCACACCGATTTGGGCGAGCAGTTTCTGTGTACTGGGCGGAAGCGATTCCGCGAGGCCGCGCGATGGCGTGGCGGGCGTGTCGAGGATGAGGACGGAGTGACCCCAAGCGCTCAGGAGTCGGCCGACGGCCGATCCGGCTGGACCTCCACCGAGGACGATGGCGTCGAGCTCATGGCTCACCAGGTGAACGCGCTTGGTCAACCGATCGGTTTCGCGGTGGCAAACTGGAATCCGCCGCCGCGGCCGTCGCTCGATCCGATGAACGGACATTTCTGTCGCGTCGAGCCGCTCGACGGCGCGCGACACGCGGCGAACCTGCACGCCGCGAACCTGGTCGACAAAGAAGGCCGCAACTGGACGTATCTGCCCTACGGGCCGTTCGAGACGCTCGCGAGCTACGCGGCGTGGGTCGAGAGCGTCGCCGGCAACCCCGATCCACAGTTCTGGGCCGTCGTCGATCTCGCGACCGGTAAGGCCGCCGGCGTCGCGAGCTATCTGCGGATCGATCCGGCGTCCGGGTCCATTGAGGTCGGCCATATCAACTTTTCGCCGCTGCTGCAGCGAAAGCCGGCCGGCACGGAAGCCATGTACTTGATGATGCAACGCGCCTTCACGCTCGGCTATCGGCGGTACGAGTGGAAGTGCGACGCACTGAACGCGGCGTCGCGCGCGGCGGCGCAGCGGTACGGGTTGTCGTACGAGGGGATCTTCCGGCAGGCGCGCTTGACGAAGGGGCACAACCGCGACACCGCGTGGTACGCCGCGATCGATTCCGAGTGGCCCGCGCTCGACCGGGCGTTCCGGCGGTGGCTGGATCCGTCGAACTTCGATGCGCAAGGCCGTCAGCGCGTGTCGCTCGGTACGCTGACGTCTCCTCTGGTGCAGCGAGGATAATCGGGAATTCGAGGATGTAACGCCGCATCCTCCACATATATTGTCCCTCGCCTTCCGCTTCCGTTCAAGACTGTTTGTTGCGCATCGGAGCCGGTATCATCGCCGGTCCATGGCGAAACGCGTCCATCGTGCTGGTCGTCGTCGCGCGAACGCGTTGCGCGCTCGGGATGCGCGTCCTCTCCTCGATCGCATTCTGGACACGCCGAACCTTGCGCACGTCGTCCCGCGACTGCAACCTGAACTGCTGCATCGGGTCATTCAGCGCTGCGGACTCGAGGACTGCTGGGAGCTCGTGGCGCTGGCGACGCCAGATCAGTTGGCGCGCGTCATCGACCTCGACCTGTGGCAGGCTGACCGACCTGGCGCGGACGAGCAGTTCGACGCCGCGCGTTTCGGCGTCTGGCTCGACGTGCTGATGGAGTCCGGGCCCACCGTCGCGGCGGACAAACTCTCACAGATGGACGTCAATCTCGTGAGTGCTGCGTTCGCACAGCACGCGCGCGTCTTCGACCGCGCAGCGGTATCGCCCCCTGCCTCGTTGGACGGCGAAAGAGGAGAACACGCCACGGCTGGTACTCCAGACGATGGGCTCAGCTCAGAAGTCGGCGGCTACGTGTTGGTGGCCAGGCGCGCGGACGCCTGGGACGCCATCGTCACCGTGCTGGTCTCCCTCGACGCGGAGCATCACGACTACTTTCATCGTCTGATGCGCGCGTGTCGGAGCCTCTCGAACTCCGGATTTGAACTCGATGGACTGCACGACCTGCTTTCCGACGAGGAGCAGGTGATGTTCGATCTGGCGTTCGATCGCGAGCGTCGTCGTGAGACGCAGGGCTACGTGACACCCGCGCAGGCGCACGCGTTTCTGCAAATAGCGCGGCAGCTTCCGCTCGGACAGGAGACGCTGCCGCCAGGAAATCCCGTCGCCCGCGCGTATTTCCGATCCATCGAATCAGTGGACGCGGCGGACCCGAACAGCGGATCGCGCCGTTTACCGGCGGCATCAGACGCGCCGCCCGCTTCGGAGGACTCAGCAGATGAAGTCGCCGCCGTCATCGACGTACTCCTCGAAGCGGGTATTCTCCCGCCGCAGCCTCGCGCGTTGCTCGACGGACCGCAGGGTCACGCGCCGCGTCTCGCGCGCATCCACGCGCACATACAGAACGCGGCCGGCGACCCCGCCGCGTATTCGATGAGGAGCCAGGAGCTTGCCTATCTCGCGAACACGATTGTCGCCGGCTGTTCCATCCAGGCGCGGCCCTTTACCGCGCAGGAGGCATCGGACGCGGCCGTCGCGATCTGCAACCTTGGCCTGGAGAACTGGCCGCGTCACTGGCCGCCGGACAACCTTGTCAGCGTGTTTCAGGTCGGGTGGACGGTCCTCCATGACGATGTCGCGATGGACACCGCGGAGCGACTGATCAGTATCCTGACGCACCTGCGGAGTGACGACCGCGAGATTCAAATCGGACTCGACGCCCTTCGAATCGAGCTGTCGAGGCATTGGCGGGCCGGAGCCCCGTGGCGCGCCCGGGACGCAATGGATGTGATTGCGATCCTGGACATGCCGACGTGGGCCACGCTGCTCGGACTGATTGACGAATGCCCGGTGATTCACGCGGGCATGGAGGCATCGCGGGGTTCCCCGACGCGCTCGGTCAGCGCCTCTGCCTTCGAGTTCATTTCGCAGACCAGCCAGATCGCGTCCGTCCGCGACTTCATGCAGTCGCTGCCGGAAACACTGCGCGGCTAATGTGCGATGTGCCTGGGAAAGAAACGAGGCTGAGCGCGGCAATTTCAGTAGAGGGACGACCTGTTCGACGATATCGTTCGCGTCGAACGTCACTTCGTACGCGTATCGTCTGCCATGCAACACGAGTTCGATCACCGTGCCGGGCAACTCCCACAGCCACCACGTGAGGACGTCGAGACCCGCGTGCGTGATCACCCGGCCGACGCGCACTTTCGTGCGGTAGCCCTGGACGAACCGGAACACCTCGACGCGTGTGCCGTTCTTCATGTCGCTCGCGATCGGCGCTCCCAATTCCGCGAGGACGAGATTCCGCGCGACGCCCAGAAGCAGCACGTCAATGTCCTTTCGCGAGGGCTGATGGGCAGCCAGAACGAGTGAGCAGCCGCTGGCGCTCACGGCGAGGAGCACGACCAACGCGGCCCACGATGTTGAGTCGTCCTGCGCGCCATCGAACCATGTCGGGATTATGACCGATCCGCCGACCACTGCCTGAGCCGAATCGCCTTCTCGACTCTGTCCTTCGCCTACTGGGCGGCCAGCGATGCAGTATTCTTCTCATATGTGATACTTTAGGCTGAGCGGTGGATGGCGTTCACGGTTCGCGAATACTTGGCGATCGACCGAAAGAACCCGTTTCGCGCGTGGCTCGACTCGTTGACTGTTGCGGTCAGGGCACGAATTCAGGCCCGAGTGCTCCGATTCGAGACCGGTAACCTCGGCGACCACAAGAGCGTTGGGACGGGCGTCTGGGAAGCTCGTGTCATGTCCGGACCGGGTTATCGGATCTATTTCGGCAAGGACGGCGATTCGATCGTTGTGCTCCTGGCTGGAGGCGATAAGAGGTCGCAGTCGCGAGACATTGCGCGAGCGCAAGGATTCTGGCGCGACTATCTGGAGAGAAGGCGACATGGCAAGACGACATAGAGATTGGAACGTTGGACTGGCGGAGGATCTTCGGGATCAGGAATTCGCACGCGAGTTCCTGCTGGCCGCGATCGATGAAGGCGTGCCGCTCCAGGTGGCGCTCGCGAAGGTCGTTCGAGCGATGGGCGTCAAGGAGTTCGCGGCCAAGGTCCGCATGGCAAGCCCGAATCTGCTGCGTACGCTCAATCCGCGCCACAACCCGACACAGGACACTCTGAATCGACTACTCAAGCCTTTTCGATTGAAGCTGAGCCTGGCTCCGCTCGACCACCCGAGAGGCCGGCGCGCTGCGTAAGCGAGGCTGAGGAGGGCTGGAGCGGGCGCGACAAGCTCACCGCATTCCTGCGTTCATTCGGTCGGCGCGGGCTGCTCCTCGCGACCGAGACGCCCCCCGAGCACGCGCCCGAACGCCTTCACGAGTCGATCTTCGAAGCCGCCCTGCCCATAGTCGAACGCGTAGTGCGGGATGTCGTCCAGGTCCTTGTCATCCAACTTGACCTCACCAGTCGCGGGACGTGCTTTCTTCTGCAACCTCCGGACAAAGTTCTCAATTCCACCGGCGCCGTTGACCCGCCTCATAAGTTCAGACATCTCGCCTGCGTTCAGCACGACCCAGCGAGCCATGTTCCCTCCCTCGGGCTTCAGCGCTCGCGAGAATTGACCCAGGGTTGCTCGCCAAAATCGGACCACCCACATTCAGGCTGATCGCCAGAAACGAGAATCGGTCGGCGCGGCGAGCGTGAAGCCGCCGGCCGTGCTGTGGTCTGCGCTGCCGGAAGAGGTTTGAGATAAGGTGTCCGCGGCTGAGCGAGGCGTGAGGACCTGGAGCAGCAACCTCCAGGCCCTCGTGACCGAATCGACGCTGCGGCAGGCCGAATCAGTCGCTGTTCATTCTGCCTGAAGTCGCCGTGGATCGTCGAGGGCGCGCGCTCGGCGCTGCGGCCTCGTGGAATCGGTCCTTCGGGTGCGCACGTGCCGGGCGTGTGCGCAGCCCTTTGGGATTTGTCCCTCCTGCGATCGTGGCCACGTCTACTGTTCGCCGACATGTCGGGGGGAGGCCCGGCGCGCCTGCGTGCGGGCGGCGCGGCGACGCCACCAACAGAGTCCTGAAGGACGCCTCGATCATCGCGATCACCAGCGGGCCTATCGCGCGCGCCGCCGCGTGATGGATCAGGGTTCCCGCCGCCCCCCTCGATTCGCCAGACTCTCCGCTGTGGCGCCGGTCTGGGTCCGTCCTGTGTCCTCGCAGCGCTGCATCGTCTGTGGGCGGTCGCGTGCGGAGCTGCGCGTGACACGTCGATGGGGCCCGGACCGCTGGCGCCACTGACGGCGATCGATGGAGCTGGAATTTCAGCAATTGGATCTGCGCTACGAACGGCTTCGCGCGCGCCAGCCGGCGCGGGAGCGCCGCCTGCTCGCCTCGCTCGCTGACGCCGGGCAGCAGATGCCGATCGTCGTCGTGATCGGCGGCGCCGCATACGTCGTTGTGGACGGGCACAAACGCGTCCGCTGTCTCCGTCAGCTGCACCGCGACACGGTCGCGGCCGTGCTGTGGGAGATGTCCGAATCCGAGGCGTTGATCTTTCGCCAGCTGCTGCATACCGATGCCACCGCCAGCGCGTTGGAGCAGGGCTGGCTGCTCCGCACGCTGCATGAGGACCACGGCCTGGCGCTCGACGCGCTGGCGCGGCGCTTCGATCGCAGCGTGAGCTGGGTCTCGCGCCGCATGAGTCTGGTGCGCACGCTGCCGGAGGCCGTCCAGCGGCACGTCCATGACGGGCGCCTGGTCGCGCACGCTGCGATGAAGTATTTCGTGCCGTTGGCGCGCGCCAATGCGGCGGACTGCGTGCGGCTCGTGGAGACGATCGTGCCGCATCGGCTCAGCACGCGTCAGATCGGCCGGCTCTATCACGCCTACGTCACGGGCGTCGACGCCACCCGTGAGCTCGTGATCACCGACCCGTTGCTGGTGCTGCGCGTCACTGAGGAGACGGCGGCGGCGCCAGTCCGCCCGGAGGCCTCCGCACCCGACGCGCTGCTGACCGACTTGCACATCGTGGGGGCCGTCGCGCGACGCGCCACGCGCCGGCTCCAGCACGGTGGTGGCTTACTCCCGCCCGAGCGCGCGCGGGCCTGGCGGCTTTTCGATCAGGTCCAGCTGGATTTTCGCGATCTGCAACGTCGCTGTGAGAAGGAGCTACGCGATGCTCGATCAGGGACTGCGTACGGCGATCTTGAGCTTGCGGACGAAGGGCCAGGGGATCCGCCAGATTGCCCGGGCTCTGCAGATTTCGCGAGGGACGGTCCGGACGGTGCTCAAAACGGGCACCCCGACGGTGCCGCGGATGACCCGCGCCGAGAAAGCGGAGCCGTACCGCGAGCAGATCCTCGAGTGGGTGGATCGCTGCCGCGGCAATCTGGTGCGGGTGCATGAGGAGCTCGTGGCGCAGGGCCTCACGATCTCCTACCCGGCACTCACGGCGTTTTGTCGACGCCACGGCATCGGGCACGAGCCGCCGGCGCCCGTGGGGCACTATGACTTTCAGCCCGCGCAGGAAATGCAGCACGACACGTCGCCCCATCGCGCGCCGATCGCGGGCGTTGAGCAGCACATCGAGACCGCCTCGCTCGTCCTGTGCTACTCACGCATGCTCTTCTTCCAGGCCTATCCGGGCTTCACGCGTTTTACCTGCAAGGTCTTCCTGACCGACGCGCTCGAGTATCTGGGCGGCGCCGCGGCGACCTGCATGATTGACAACACGCACGTCGTCGTCGCCGCCGGCACGGGTGCGCGAATGGTGCCCGCGCCGGAGATGGCGGCCTTCGCCGAGCGCTTCAGCTTTGTCTTCCGCGCCCATGAAAAAGGCGATGCGAATCGCTCGGCCCGCGTCGAGCGGCCCTTTCATTTCATCGAGCACAATTTCTTCGCCGGCCGCACGTTTGCGGATCTCGCCGATCTCAATGCCCAAGCGCGCATCTTCTGCGACAAGGTCAACGCCGCGCGCAAAAAGCATCTCCACGCGAGCCCGCGGGAGCTCTTCGCCGCCGAACGGCCGCACTTGCATCCGCTGCCGCTCTTTGTGCCGGAGGTCTACGCCCTGCATCATCGCCTCGTCGACGTCGAGGGCTTTGTCAATGCGCATGGGCATCGCTATTCGGTGCCCTATCTGCTGATCGGGCGGCAGCTCGAGGTCCGAGAAACCAAAGATCGCATTGACGTCTACCACGGGCCGCGGCTCGTCGCCTCGCATGCGAAGGTCCTGGGGCGCACCTTCACACGCGTCACGATGCCCGAGCACCGGCCACCGCGTGGCGCGCGACCCAGTACCCAGCCGGTACCGGAGGAACAGACGCTCGCGCAGGCCGATCCGCCGGTGCCCGCGTATGCCGCCGCACTGAAACAACGCAGTGCGGGCCGTGGCACCCTGGCGCTGCGGCGGCTCCTCGCGCTCTATCGGGAGTACCCCCGCGCGCCCTTTCTCCGGACCGTCACGCTCGCCGCTCAGTACGGGCTCTTTGATCTGGATCGCCTGGAACGCCTGACGCTGCGCGTGATCGCGAAGGAATACTTCCTCCTGGCGGAGGAGGACGACGAGCCGCAGTCATGACCGACGAGATCGAACAGCTGCTACGCAGTCTGCATCTGAAGAAGATCGCGGCGATCATGGACGACGAACTGGCGCATGCCGAGAAGCACCAGCTCTCGTACGGCGCCTTCCTGGCCCGGCTCTTACGCGCGCAGTACCATCATCGGCAAGAGACCGCTCTCGCGTGGCGGATTCACCAAGCGCGACTCCCCGAGGCCTGGACGATCGAGTCCTTTCCCTTCAAACGCCAGCCAGGCGTGAACCCCAAGCAGATTCGCACGCTCGCGGAACTCGAGTTTGTCGCCAAAGCCGAGAACGTCGTCCTGCTTGGCCAGACAGGGGTGGGCAAGACCGGCCTCGCGTCCGGCTTGCTGCTCAAAGCGATTCAGAACGGGTATCGCGGACGCTTCATCCGCGCGCAGGATCTCTTCGACGAGATGTATGCCTCGCTCGCGGATCGCTCGACGCGCCAGCTGCTCAACACGCTGATCCGGATCGATTGTCTCTTGATCGATGAGCTCGGCTACGTCAATCTCCGACCGGAACAAACCAACATCTTCTTCAAACTGATGGAAGAACGGTACCGTCGCAAGCCGACGATTATTACGTCCAATCTCGACTATCCGGAATGGCAAACGTTTCTCGGCAACAAGGCCCTCGTGGACGCGCTCCTCAGTCGGCTTCGCCATCAGTGCCACACGATTCGCATTGACGGGCCCTCGCTGCGCGACCCACAAGGCTGATCATCCAACTGCGCATCCCGCTCACGACCGCTTACGCGTCGCCGAACGCCCTTCCTCTCAGCCCCACATTTCCCTTCGGTGCGCTTCTCCGACCCCCTCATCTCGATCACGATCGCGATCTGAATCGCGAAGTGTGCTCGCAGCGTGGGTCATTTCTCAAGAGCACAAGTGGGTCAATTCTCGCGAGCCCCGAAGACCGTTCAGCAGCCGGTTACGCTATCAGACAATTTCCACAAGACTCGGGACGGATCCGACGTGCCACAGCCCTTCAGATTGCAACTCGTCAGCGTCAGAGTCGTCGTCACCGCCGAACATGAGCGTGGCGAATATACAGTAGCTCCAAGCCTACAGATAAGCTCAACATAAGCTCCCTTTTGGATCGATCAGCGACGTGGCCGGTCGAGCAATCGTCGAGTTTTGGACTGGAAGTTGGAGGCGCCGCCCGGATTTGAACCGGGGGTGGAGGTTTTGCAGTCAGGGTTGGCAAACGCTAAGTTGTTGACTCGCTTTGCCTTCTGGTCCGCCCTGATCCCTCGTTTTACCCCCTTTTTGGCGGGTTCTGTTCCCAGATTGTTCCCAAATTTTGGGCGGAGGTTTACTCGGAGGTTTTTCTAGGCACAGAACGCGCTTTTGAGCGTAGGTCTTCGAGCGTTTTTTTCGGGTTCTGTTCCCAGCTCTGTTCCTAACTTTCTTTCCGGTTTTGTCCACTCTTGTTCCGGGTGGAGGTCTCCGTTTTGTTCCAATGTTGTTCCCATGGGTCTTGCGTAGGTCTTAGCGCACTACGGTTTTCCGGTCAGCGAGCAGACGCCGCGCGCGATGTTTGGGTCGACGGCGCCCGGCATCGCGTGACGACTCGCTCGCTTGGCGCACGTCCTCAATGCCGAACACGAGCCGTTTCCCCATGACCTGAAACGCGCTTTCGAGTTGCTCGAGCTTCGATCCGTGATGCATCGCGAGCAGCCGATCAACCTGTGGAAGATGCCACTTCAGCCGCTTCGCCAGTTCGGACTTCCCGACTTTCGACGTCCGCATCGTTTCGTACAGCCGCATTTTGGCTTCAATCAACGCGGGCACCGTCACGCGATATTTCGTCACCACTGCGGAGGGCAGGGGAAGATCCCGGCGGTCCTTGATGTAGGCGTCGATTGCCGTCGCCAGTGCCTCCGGAGCACGGCGCAACGCGTCGAGGGTGTCATCGCCGAACGTGTGTGCCTCTGGAAAGTCGACAAAGCTCACAAGAACAGTGCCGTTGGTATCACGCGCGAGAGTGATGGGATATTCCATCGGGCTCTCCTTTCTCTTCGCGCTGGGCCTTGTCACAGGCTCAGCGCTCTACGGTAAGAACCTCTCAGCCAGCCTTGGAGTAGTGGGTCTACTTCAGGCCGAGGTTCTTTTTGATGCTATTCACGAGACCGGTGCCCAGCTCCTTTTGCTTGCCGTGCATCGGAAGAACAGACATCTTCGTGCCGAGTCGAACAATGAGATGGCCGCCGTGTCCCGGCTCGAATGTGCAGCCCTGCTTCTGCAGCCATCGCTTGAATTCTTGACTCGTCACATTCTTGACTCGTCACAAACGGATGATACAACAGTTGTGTTGCGTTGTAAACAGATGTGTTGTGTTGAACGCTGCTAACGGTAAGGGACTGCTCGTAGCCATCGGGCTTGCTAGCGCTTCCGTTTTCCTCGTGGACCTGGCCTAACGAGTACGGCGTCCTTCCAGAAATCGCGCGGCAGCTTCGCGAGTTCCGGCGGCGCCGTCTTGCGAATCTCGGCCTCGGTCATCGCGCGTAGATGCTTCAAGTCGGCTCGACCGCGACTGGGTCCGCGCGGTTGGCGCGCTGTCAACCCGCGGCGACTACTGCTCATCGCTCGCCTCCCGTTCACAATTATTATCACATATGATATCTTCACGGCTAATGGCAAGGCGACATGAGGACTGGAATGCTGGGCTAGCGGTAATGCCTTTCGGAAATTCGATGTTCATGTCGTTACACGATCTTGAATTGCAGCGGTCCCTCGACCGAATGCGGCTCCATCAGCCGAGGCCACTTTCGTACCGGCTGGCGCACGGCCCGCGGATTGCTGCGCGAGCGCCGTTTGGCGGTGACGCAGCGGCGCATGAGCGCGTCGCCGCGCTGGACGATCCGATCCTTCTGCCGTTCGGTCAGCAGATCCTCGCACGGACCGAGGTAGAACCAGACGGATCGCACGACCGCGAGGACGACGCCAAACTTCACCCGCACAGCTGGAACCTGCCCCGCCGCGGCCCTGGCGCGTTCGCGCGCGAGGAGCGCCGTGGCCAAGACAATGGCCGCAATCTCCTGCGCCGCGGTGACGACGGTATGGCTCTGCAAGACGTCGGTCTGGCGCAACACGCGTTTCGCGTCGCGGAAGTACAGCTCGTGTTCCCAGCGGGCGGCGTACACGGCGACGCGGATCCGGCGACTCCCGTCGGGACGGCGTTTGAGGACCTGCGCGGTGAGATGGCGCGGGATGCGAAACAGGAAGTGACTGCCGACGCGCTGGCACGCGGCCAACGCGTGGACGATGAACGCCGGCACGCCATACAAGCGATCGCCGAGCAACAAGACGCGTCGAGGCAGCTGCGCCAAGAGCCGGCGCGCCAGTTCCCATTCCGACTCGCCCTGGCGCCCGATGCCCGCGGCCAACGGATTGTGCAGCCCGAGTTCGAGGCGCACGTTGACCGTGATCTTCGCGAACGCGGCACGCCCGCGTCGCGAGCGCGCTTTGGTGGTCGTCGCGGTGATCTGCGGCGTGTTGGTCACGCTGTATTGCGTGCCGTCGAGTGCCGTGAGGCGCCAGCCGCGCCAGAACGCGTCGCGTTGACGCCGGCGCGTCGCCACGGGGCGCAGCGCGCGTCGCATCAGGTCGGCGAAGACCTCCCACGGCAGACGGATCCGCCGATCGGACCAGGAACTGTTGGCCAGCGGCTCCTGGAACAACTCGAAAAAGTGCTCGGCCAACGTGCCGGCGCCCTGCATCACATGAAACGTGAGCGCCTGCAGCAGCTGGTTGACCGGGACGCGGGGTTTGCGCCCGCGACGGCGAGGCACTGGCGGGAGCCAGTTCGGCCCCACCAGGGTCGTCCACGCACCGAGAAACCCACTGGGTCCCTCCGGCATCGGGACATCGAACGGCTGGCGGCGACGCGAGGGTCGCTTTCGGGTGTGGGAATGTGTGCGCATCCCCAGCGTAAGTACCGATTCCGCGGGACATGTACAAGAGGAATCTCACATCAGCGAATTTCCGAAAGGCATTAGGGCTAGCGGAGGATCTTCGGGATCCGGAGTTCGCCCGAGAATTTCTGCTCGGAGCGATCGAAGAAGAGGTTCCGCTTCAGGTCGCGCTTGGGAAAGTTGTTCGAGCCATGGGCGTGAAGGAGTTCGCGGCCAAAGTAGGAATGGCCAGCCCGAATCTCCTGCGGACTCTCAACCCTCGCCATAACCCCACGCAGGACACCCTGAATCGGCTTCTGAAGCCGTTCCGGCTCAAGCTAAGCCTCGCGCCCATCTCGGACCGACGGAAGCGACGGCACGCAGCGTAGGCGCGTCATGAAGTCCATCGATGAGGCGGAAGCCCAAGCGCGCCTGGATGAAGTCCTCGAGGAGGCGCAGCGTCAGCCCGTCGTGATTCGCCGAGAAGGTGCCGACTATGCGATCGTGCTGTCGATGCGAGAATA
>JACPZV010000288.1 GCA_016195295.1 Acidobacteriota bacterium | reverse complement strand
CTCTCGATCCTCTCCGGCGCGCACATGACCCTCTTCCCCGCCGTGATGGAACTGCTCAAGCAGAACGGCATGGCCGACGTGCTCGTCTTCGGCGGGGGCATCGTGCCGCAGCAGGATATCGACGCGTTGAAGAAGCTGGGCGTCGCGGAGATCTTTACGCCCGGCACCGACACCGCGGCGATCGTGAAGTACCTCGACGCGTATTTCACCGCGAAGGACGCCCAGCGTAAAGCCTGAGCGCGGAGACGATCGACTCATGATCCGTAAACATTCGCAGCGCCCGGCCACGCTTCTGCTCGCGGCGCTCGCGCTGCTGCTCGCGCCGCACCTTGGGGCGGCGGAAACCCCGGCCTCCGGCAAAAACCTGCCCGTCATCCTGCTCACGGGCTTCGAGCCCTTCGGCGGGCTCGAGAAGAACGCTTCGTGGGAGACCGTGAAGACCTTCGAAGGCAAGGAGATCGCCGGCTACAAGATCGCGACGGCGCTCCTGCCCGTGGTCTACGACGAGATGGCCGAGCCGCTCAAGAAGGCCATCGAGAAGAATAAACCCGAGATCGTGATCTCGTTCGGCGTCGGGACGGAAGTGATGCAGACCGAACTGATCGCGCGCAACGGCTACCACCGCATGAAGCCCAAGGATAATAAAGGCCAGCGCCCGCCGCGCGAGAAGATCGACCCGAATGGTAAGGACGAGATCCCCACGCTGCTCCCCGCCGCTGCGATCGTGAAGGCGCTCATGCAGGCGAAGATCGGCGCGCAGACCTCGAAGGACGCCGGCGGATACCTCTGCAACGAATGCTTCTACCGCCTGATGGAGACCGAGGTGCAAGACGCGCCCATCAAGCTGCGCGGCTTCGTGCACGTGCCGGACTTCGGCACTCCGGACCCGGCCGGCGGCGCTTTCACCGCCGAGAAGTTGATCAAGGCGGCGCAGATTGTCATCGAAGAGACCGCCAAGGCCGCGAAGAGCCCTGCGGCCGCGCCCGCCGAAACCAAAGAGAAGAAGTGAGGAGTCCGCCATGCCTTGCCTGGAAAAAGTCGCGGTGATCGGGGCGGGAACCATGGGCGCCGGCATCGCGCAGGTCGCCGCGTCCTCGGGCGTGCAGACGATCCTCATCGACACGGGCAAGGCGCAGCTCGAAAAGGCCCGCAACACCATCGAGACCTCCCTGCAGCGCATGGCCAGCAAGGGCACGCTCACGCAGGCGCAGGGCATGGAGACGGCCAAGCGCATCTCGTTCACCATCGACATCACCGACGCCGAAGAGAGCGACCTGGTCGTCGAGGCCGTCTTCGAGCGCGAGGACATCAAGCGCGAGATCTGGGAGAAGCTCGACGCGCTCTGCAAACCCGACGCGCTCTTCGCCAGCAACACCAGCAGCATCTCGATCACCCAATTGGCGGCGATCTCCAAGCGCCCCGAACTCTTCATCGGCATGCACTTCTTCAATCCCGTGCCGGTGATGAAGCTCGTCGAAGTGATCCGCGGCAACAAGACCAGCGACGCAACTGCGGCCAAGATCATGCAGCTCGCGCAGGAACTGGGCAAGACGCCCGTGGAAGTGAAGGACTTTCCCGGCTTCGTGAGCAACCGCGTGCTGATGCCGCTGCTCAATGAGGCGATGTTCGCGGTCTATGAAGGCGTCGCGTCGCCCGAGGCCGTGGACCATGTCTTCAAGCTCGGCATGGCCCACCCCATGGGACCGCTGACGCTCGCCGACTTCATCGGCCTCGACGTCTGCCTGAATATCATGGAAGTCCTGCAGGACGGCTTCGGCGATCCGAAGTACCGCCCGTGCCCGTTGCTCAAGCAGATGGTCGCGGCCGGCAAGCTCGGCCGTAAGAGCGGCGAAGGTTTTTATAAATACCAAGGTTAAGCGGAGGTTCTCATGCCCGAATTTCTGAAAGTCGCCCACGACGGCCCGTTGGCCACGCTTACTTTCGCGCGCGAGAAGGGCTTCAACACGTTCACCGAAGCCGTCCTTAAAGAGCTGGGCGCGGCGTGGAACGAGATCGAGAAGGGCGGCAAGACCCGCGTCTGCATCCTGCACGGCGAAGGCAAGGTCTTCCTCGCCGGCGCGGACCTGAAGGAACTCGTGAAGCTGGACGTCAAAGGCGCCATCGAGTTCGCCGCGCTCGGGCAACACGTCTTCCAGAGCATCGAGCTCTCGCCCATCGTCAGCATCGCGGCCATGCATGGAGCCGCGCTCGGCGGCGGCTGCGAACTGGCGCTCGCCTGTGACATCCGCATCGCCGCGGAAGACCTCAAGATCGGCCAGCCCGAAGTGAATCTCGGCCTGATCCCCGGCTTCGGCGGCACGCAGCGGCTCCCGCGCGTTATCGGGCAGAGCCGCGCGCTCTACCGCATCCTCACCGGCGAACCCTACACCGCGCAGATGGCGCTCGCGACGGGGCTCGTTCACGAAGTCAGCTCGAACGATAATTTGATGAACACCGCCAAGCACATCGCCGGCGTGGTGCTCTCTCGCGGGCCGCAGGCCGTCAGCACCGCCAAGGCGCTGGTCCGGCAGGCATTCTCGTTCCCGCTCCAAGAGGGCCTGCTGCACGAACGCGACGCCTTCTGCAAGACGTACGCCACCGGCGAAGCGCAGGAAGGCATCACGGCCTTCCTCGAGAAGCGCCCGCCGAACTTCAAATTCCCCAGCGCCTAGCCGAGCCCTCGAGACCAGGAGCTTCATGTCCAAGCCGTCGCTCAAAGACCTCCTCGCCGTCGCCATGGACGCCGCGTACCTCGGCGGGCGCCGCGCGCTCTCGTACTATAAGACGGGCATCGAGGTCGAGACCAAGGCCGACCAGTCGCCGGTGACGCGCGCGGACCGCGAGTCCGAGGAACTGATCCGCGGCTGCATCGCCAAGCATTACCCCAAGCATTCGATCGTCGGCGAGGAACTCGGCTCGCAAGTGGGCCAGGCCGCGTACCGCTGGATCGTGGACCCGATCGACGGGACCAAGTCCTTCATCCACGGCGTGCCGCTATGGGGCGTGCTGATCGGCGTCGAAGTGGAAGACCAGGCGTCCGTGGGCGTGATCTACCTCGCGGCGCAGGACGAGATGCTCGCCGCGGCTACGGGCCTGGGCTGCCACGCCAACGGCCGCGAATGCCATGTCTCGAAGGTGCAGAACCTCTCCGAGGCCACGCTGCTGGCCAGCGACGTCTACATGTGCCAGGAACGCTCCGACGCCTACGACCGCCTGGCGAAGAAGGCCAAGCTCACGCGCACCTGGGGCGATGCGTACGGCTACGCGCTCGTCGCCACCGGCCGCGCGGAGCTCATGCTCGATCCGGTCATGAACCCGTGGGACTGCGCGCCCATGCTGCCCATCCTGCGGGAAGCCGGCGGGCACTTCACCGACTGGAACGGCGTGCCCACGATCTGGGGCAAGGATTCCTTCGCCTGCAACGCGGCGCTGTTCGATGAAGTCGCCGCGGTCCTCAAGCACGAGAAACGGAGGAAGTAACCGCATGTCCCGGCGCGCCGTCAAGACGGAGAAAGCACCGCAGCCCGTTGCGCGGTACTCGCAGGCCGTCGTGTGCAACGGCTTCGTCTTCCTGGCCGGACAAGGCCCGGTCGATCTCGCCACGGGCAAACTGATCGAGAGCGACGACATCCGCGCGCAGACGCGCGCGACGCTGGAGCACCTCAAGGCCCTCCTCGAAGCCGCTGGCTCGTCCCTGGACAGAGTCGTGAAGGTCAGCGTCTTCCTGAAGAACCTCGGCGACTTCAAGGCGATGAACGAGGTCTATGCGGAGTACTTCAAGGCCGACCCGGCGCCCGTGCGCACCACCGTCGGCACGGATCTTCTGGGCGGACGCATGCTGATCGAGATCGACTGCGTCGCCGAGGCGTGAGCGGAGGACCTATGCCCTTTCACACGGACTTCCGCTTCAAGCCGTATCGCGACGAAAAGGGCAACCTTAAGCCTCACCCCCCTGCCGAACGCATCTACGGGCCGGTCTCCTCCATCGGACCGCTCACAGTCTGCGCGTACCTCGTCGAGACCTCCGCCGGGCTCGCCGCCGTTGACGCCGGCTACGACAGCGATGGCGATCTGCTCGTGAACAACATCCGCGCGCTGGGCCTCGAGCCCCAAGACCTCAAGCTCATCCTGCTCACGCACTGGCACCAAGACCACGCCAGCGGCGCCGCGCGCCTGGCCAAGGCCACGGGCGCGAAGGTGGTTATCCACGAGAAGGACGCGGAGATCGTCGCGACCGGCGCGTGCCGCGGCGAGTCGATCATGCCGCCGGTGAAGATCGACAAGCGCCTGAAGGACGGCGAGGTGGTCGAACTCGGCGGCGTGGCGTTCAAGACCGTTCACTGCCCGGGACAGTCGGCCGGCGAGGTCGTCTTCCTCGCGACGGTGAACGGCCCTGACGGCCCGTGCCGGACGATCTTTGCGGGCGACGCGACGGGATTCAAAGACGATGTCAAGACGCTCGACCGTTTGGGCTATCCCGGCGTCTGCGCCGATTTCCGCCGCACCGTCGGCATCCTGCGCGCGCTCGAATTCGATCTCTACCTCGGCGGGCACCCGCACCAGGTCTTCGACGAAGCGCGCGCCGACGGCCACCCGTTTATCTCGCGCGATGAGTGGCTGAAGCTGGTCAACGGCCGCAGCGAGCAGATGGAGACGTTCGTTAAACAACATCCTCGCTACCTGGACTGGTAGGCTGGTCCTCCGCGGCGGGTTTCTGCGCGCGCCCGTGCATGCGCGCGAGACTCTCCTGAATCTTGTCCATCTGCGCGGAGAGCGCGTCGAGTTTCTCGGCCAGTTCCAGCGAACGGACATCCTCTTCCGTGGGACTCTTGGCGATCAGGGCGATCGCGCCGCCGGGTTCAAGCTCGCCGCGCTCGATCTCATCCACCGAACGGAAGCCCTGCTTGTGCACCGCGGTCATGAGTTCCTCTTTGCTGATGAGTTCCCGGTTCAGGTTCGACTTGACCATCTTTCCCTTGTTGATGAGCAGCGTCGGCTGGCCTTCGATGATCCGGTCGAGTTTGGGATGCGCGAAGAAGAACCGCACCGCGGCATAATTGACGCACAACAGCGTGGCCGCGCCGATCATCCCGCCCGAGACCGACGTATCGTTGCCGATGATCGCGTTCTGGACCGTGTTGGATATGCAGAGCAGCACCACGAGGTCGAAGGCGTTCAGCGAGGCCAGGCTTCTCTTCCCGGCCAGGCGCAGCCCAATGATCAGAAAAATGTAGACGAGAATCGGCCGCAGGATTTTTTCCGCGACCGGCAGCGCGAGATAGAACATGTCGTGGAAGAGCGGCATTGGCATGAGGAGCATTATGTACAATGTCGCTCGCCCGCATGCGTGTCTTTGTCGTTTCCTTGTTCATTCTGGCGATCGCCTCGCGTGCGCGTCCCGCCCACGCGCAGGAGCCGCCGCCGCGCATTGGTCCGGTCGTCGTCGACCTCCACGGGACTTTCGCTCTGTTTCCCGACGATCAAACGGTGGCCGACAGTCGGGGCATGACGCTGGGGGAGTTGCCGGGGTCGGGCCTTGGCCTGCAGGTGGGCGTTCACGTGTATCCGCTGAAGTGGCGCGCGATCACCTTGGGCGCCGGCCTCGAGGTGGCGGTCGCGCACTCGAGTCAGATGGCGGCCGAGGGCGCGACGCTCGTTCGCTCCGCGGACGAACGCTTCACGTCCGTCACGCCGCAAGTTTCGTTCAACTTCGGGACGGGCCATGGCTGGAGCTACCTGAGCGGAGGCTTCGGCAACTCCACGTGGTCCGTTGTCCCGCTGGGCCAGAACAACTACCCGCCGGATTCGGACAAGGTCAAGACGATCAACTACGGCGCCGGTGCGCGCTGGTTCGCGCGGACGCACGTCGCGTTCAGCTTCGACGTGCGCATCTACGCGGTCAACCCCGGCTCGGCGGCGTTCAAATTTCCGCAGCGGCCGAGAACCAATTTGGTGATCGTGGGAGTAGGAATCTCGGTGAAGTGAATTGGGGAGTTGAGTAATTGGGTAAGTGGGTAATGGGTGTCACGCTCCGTTCGCGGCACGACTAGCGACAGCCCCTGCGTTCGGTCTTGTCCTTCTGCTTCGCCGCCTCGACCGTCTGCCACTGCATGTTGGATGGCGCGTCGAGTCCGCCGCGAGCGGGACGATGTCTCGACTTCCTGCAGCCGTTGTTGAAGCCGCGCGAACTCGTTCGCCCGCTCCTGTTTCTCCGCATCGAAGAAGAAGCTGGCGATTGTCGTGAGGTAGTAATTGCTACATCTTTGTTAACCGCGGGATACGTCGGCGACTTGAGTCCATCGCAGCTCGCGAAAAACCCGACGATGGAAACTGAGATGGCAAATCCTGCAACCTGCCGACGCATGACGGCAATGATGATTGCAGAAAATGCAACGGAGGTTGCCGCTTTCAGCAACTGCCGTTTGATCGTCAGCCCGGGCTCCGCAGTGGGGAAGGCTTTCGTGAGCTCGATAACATCGAGCGTGAATTGACGTGTGCGTTGCTTCAGCTGGTCTGCCTGTTCGCTCATGCCCCGCGGCACGAGCAGGATGCGTGCCACTGTGAGCGCGCAGTCTTCAAGGTCCGCGTGATCCCCATTACCCAATTACCCAACTACCCACTTACCCAATTCAGCTCAGTGAGAACGGCGGATACTCGTCCACCAGCAGCAACACGTAAGCCTCGACTCTCAACAGCCACCGCAGTGTTCCGACGCCGAACTCGTAGAGCCCGCCGGGATACTCGCCGGTGAAGAGGATCAACACCCACGACACGATCGCCGTGATCCACCACGCGAAAACGATGAAGAACAGCACACACAGATGCGGGATCGCGAGGAAGATGCGCAGGCCGACGGTCACGCGGCGGCGCGGCCCGGTGGGATCCGTGACGGTCAACGACGCCGGATACTCCGCGTCGCCGAACGGCGGATACTGATCCTCGAGCAACATCAAGTACGCCAGCGCGCGCACGCGCCAGCGCATGTAGAACGTCGTGAACTGGCGGATGCCGACGATGTGCTGGCCGCCAAAGACGATGGTGAACCAGCTGATGATCGCCAGAACAAACGCCACCGCGCCGAGCAGTCCGGTTTCACCGCTCAGACCGCTCGACGACAGACGCGCCGACGCGCTGAAGCCGATGCCGCCGACGAGAATCAGATGGGGAATGGCGAGGAGCAGCCGGAAGGCGACGGTCAACCGGTTGCGAGTCGTGAGCAGCGGCTCGACGGTCACGGTGATCGGGTAAGGCATGGGGGACATGATAGGGCAAAGGGCTAAGGGCACCACGCCCGACTTCATCCCGATCCATTTCACGGCGAAGGGCAAGAGCTACCACTCGAGGCGATCCGCAACATCCGCAGCGTGCGCTGGACGATCCGCGACGGCAAGGTCTACGACGCGCCCGCGCTCTGGCGCAGCGTCCGGTTTCAGCCGTAAACAGACGACGTACAACGCCGACTCGCAGCAGACGTAGGCCGGGTCCTTCCGGACCCGGCTCGGCAGGCGGGTCCAAAGGACCCGCCCTACAAATCCAGATTGTTCAGTCGTGCGCGTGGAACTGCCGGCCGCGGGTTTCGGGACCCATCCAGACCGTGGCGATGACGAGGACGCCGGCGAGCGCGATGCAGAGGCCCATCGCCGAGGCGAGCGTCATGCCACGATCCTGCATTGCACCGATGAACGCCGGCGTGAACGACCCCAACGCAGCGCCCACGTGGTACGCGAACCCCGCGCCGACCGCGCGGACGGCGGTGGGAAAGCGCTCGTTCAGATAGCTCGGGACTATGCCCCATGCGCCGGCGGCGAAGAAGCCGACGGCGAACGCGCCCGTCCACATCAACCACACGTTGTCGGTGAGCACGTAGAGCGGCACCGCGGCGATACCGATCAGCATCATCATCGTCGCGGCGCCACGGCGGCCGAGCCAGGTTTCGGCGAGGCGTCCCGCGGCGATCGCGCCCGTCACGCCGCCGATGTTGAGCAGCAGCGAGAACGACACCGGCTTCAAGTTCTTCGAGATGATGAACGTCGCGTACCAGAACGTGATCGAGTAGTACGAGAAGATGAACATCGTCATCATGAGCGATGTGCCGAGCGTCGTGGCAATGATGTCCGGGCGGAACAGCTGCGTCAGCGACACGGCATCGCGCGTCTGCGTGTCGCGCAGGTGACGCTGGCGCTCCAGCCAGACCGGAGACTCCTGGACGCCTGACATGATGAAGAACACCAGCAGAGCCGGCAGAACGCCGATCCAGAACATCACGCGCCAGCCGAAGTCAGGGCGAGTGTTGACCAGTGGATAGGCGAACTGAAACACCAGCGCCGAGATGATGAAGCCCGTCGAGTAGCCGGCCTGCAGCATCCCCGACGCGATGCCGCGAAGACGGGCCGGCCAATGCTCGAGCGTCAGCGGCATGCCGGCCGCCCAGACGCCGCCCATGCCGATGCCGAAGAGCGCGCGCAGCGCCAGCAGCATCCCGAAAGACGACGAGAAGCCGCTGAGGAAGGCGAACGCGGAATACCAGAGTACCGAGAACATCAAGGGGCCCTTTCGGCCCCATCGGTCCGCCGCGGTGCCGGCGCCGATCCCGCCAATCACGCGAGTGAACAGCGTGACCGTGCCGATCGCGCCCACGGCCGCCTTGCTGACGCTGAAACTGTTCTGAAGATCTGCGAGAACGAACGACACAATCGTGAAGTCGAACCCGTCGAGCGTCCAGCCGAGGAACGAGGCGAAGAACGCGTTCCACTGGGTGCGAGTGACCTGTCGGTACCAGGGCAGCGAGGCGCTGATCGCGACGGCGGCGGGCGCCGTCATCGCGCGCTTCCAGACGACGTCTCGGCCGGCAGGTACCTCGCGAGCCAGTCCATGAACTCTTTGTACCAGAACACGCTGTTTTGCGGCTTCAGCACCCAGTGGCCTTCGTCTGGAAACACGATGAGCTTCGACGGCACGTTCTGCCGCTGCAGCGCCGAGAAGAACTCCAGGCTCTGCGTGTACGGGACGCGGAAGTCCTGCTCGCCGGTGATGACGAGCGTCGGCGTCTTGTAAGCGCCGAACTCGGCGGCGTAGGTGTGCGGCGACGTCTTCTCGTAGGTCGCCGGATTCGTCCACGGCGTGCCGAGGAAATCGTGCTCCGGGAACCAGAGCTCCTCGGTCGCGCCGTACTCGCTCGTCAGGTTGTAGACGCCCGCGTGCGAGATGAGCGCGCGGAAGCGGCCCTTCGCGTGCGACGCCATCCAGTCGATCATGTAGCCGCCGTACGATCCGCCGCCGGCTGCGACGCGCGTCTTGTCCGTGAAGCTGTACTTGGCGAGGACGTAGTCGAGGCCGTTCATCAGATCGGTGAACGCTTTGCCGCCCCAGTCGCCCGCGATGTCGTCGGTGAATTTCTGGCCGAAGCCGGTCGAGCCGCGGCGGTTGATGTTCAGGATGACACAGCCGGGCGACGCGAAGACCTGCGCGTTCCAGCGGTAGCTCCACGTGTCGCTGTGCTGGGTCTCCGGTCCGCCGTGCAGGATCATCAGGACGGGATACTTTTTCGTCGCGTCGAAATTCGGCGGGCGGACGAGGAAGCCCTGCACGTCGGTGTTGGCCGCGCCCTTGAACGTGAACGATTCGCCTTTCGAGAGATCGAGCTCCGCAAGCCGCGCGGCGTTCTGATGCGTCAGTTGACGTGCCGCGCCGCCGGCGATCGGGACCGCGAACAGCTCTGACGGCGACGCGAGGCTGCTGCGCGAGACGACCAACGAATCACCGGCGACCAGGAATTCGCCGTCGAACGATCCTGGCGTGATCGCGCGCGGCGCTCCACCGGCCGCGGCGATGGCGAAGACCGGCATCTCGCCGCGATCTTCGGCATTGAAATAGATCGTGCGGCCGTCGGCCGACCAGAGCGGCGTGTCGGCGCTGCGATCGAACGCGTCAGTCAGGCTCGTCGACTTCCCCGACGCGCGGTCGAGCACCATGAGCCGCCACTTGTCCGACTCGTAGCCGGGCCGCGCCTGCGAGTGATACGCGATCGTCTTCCCATCCGGCGAGTACGCCGGTGCGCCGTCGAATCCCGGATTCGTTGTCAGCCGTTTCGGCGTGCCGCCATTGACGTCGATTTCAAAGAGATCCGCGTTCGTGCTCGCCGCCTCGACGGCGTCGGTCACAGCGGTGAAGCAGATCGTCTTGCTGTCGGGCGAGAACGCGATCGGATGCGGACCTTCGCGCTCGCGCGGCGGGACGTCGTAGTCCGCGCCCGGCACGAGGTCGTGCGCGTCTGCGCCGCCATGGGCGACGACCGGCACGGCGAACAAGTGCGAGCGCTTGCCGTCGGCCCATGCCGTCCAGTGACGGTAGAGCAGGCGGTCGTACGCGCGCGCGCGGACCGGGTTCTTGCTGCGCGCGTCATCGCGCGCGGCGTTGCACGCATCGTCCTTACAGTCGGGGTACACGACTGAGGTGAAGGCGACCCATCGGCCGTCCGGCGACCAGAGGAAGCTGTCCACGCCGGTCGAGATCTTCGTCAGCTGCATCGGCTCGCCGCTGCCGTCCGCGTTCATGATGAAGATCTGCATCGTGCCCGTGCGCATCGAGATGAACGCGACGCGCTTCCCGTCCGCGGACCATCGCGCGCCGCCTTCGCGCCCTGTCGTCGTCAACGCGCGCGGTTCGCCGCCAGCGACCGGTACGACCCAGACGTTCCTCGCCATCCGGTTCGCGGTGAGATCCGGCGTTGCGACGGTGTAGAGCACGCGCGTGCCGTCGGGCGAGATCTGCGGATCGCTGACGCGCTGGAGCGCGACGAGATCCGTGACGGTGATCGGTCGTCCTGCCGCTGCGGCGGGCGAGGCGCAGGCGGCGACGAGACAAGCGACAGCAGGGCCTTTGAAAGTCATAACGGGCGAATGATAACGCTCGGCTGAAGCCTCGCGCTACGAAGAACGGAGGCGGAACAGGCGCCGGCCTACCGCCGGCCGACGAGTTTGATCAAGCGCTGCTCGAGCGCGTCGACGGCCTTGATCGCCTGCGTCGTCGGCGCACGGTCCGCACCCTCGACGACGTCGTAAGCGGTCGCGAGGTCGATGCGGACCGAGGTATGCGGCAGGTTCAGCGACAGCGGCTGCCAGTCGTCGCCGTCGTTGAACGACACGTAGACGGCGCGCTCGGTGCCCGCGAACAGCAGACCTCTCGCCCGCGGATCCTCGCGGACGACGTTCACCGGCGCGTTGTCCGCCATGCCGCGCGTGATCCGCGTCCACGTCCGCCCGCCGTCGTGCGTGCGGAAGACCAGCGGCGTCAGATCGTCGACGCGAAAGCGCGAGACCGAGAGGGACGCCGTGTTCGCGTCGAAATGCGACGCGTCGATCTGGGTCACCTTCGATCGTTTTATAGAGACGCTGCGTCGCGAAGAAGAGCACGTGCGGGTCGGCCGGGGAGAAGAGAATCGGCGCCGTGCGGACGAATCGGTCGTTATTCCCAGGCGCGTCACGGACGACGACGGGCCCGACTTGCTGGACGTCGCCCGTGCGCTCGTCGTACCGCGTGACCTTGCCGCCGTAGAGAAGGATCCTTCGGATCGATCAGCATCGCGCCGATCTGGCGCGCCTCGCGCAAGCCGAGATGCTGCCAGGTTCGGCCGGCGTCGGTCGACTTGTAGATGCCATCGCCGACCGAGAGGTCGGGCCGCTGCAGCCCTTCGCCGCTGCCGACATAAATAATGTTGGGATCGGACGGCGTGACGGCGACCGCCCCGATCGACTGCGTCGGCTGATCGTCGAAGGTCGGCGTCCACGTCTGCCCGTAGTCCGTCGTCTTCCAGACGCCTCCGTTGTTCACGCCGATGTAGAACACATTCGGCTGCTGCGCAACGCCAGCCGCGCCGACCGTCCGGCCGCCGCGAAACGGTCCGATGTGACGCCATCGCAGATCGGCGTAGAACGAGGGGTCGATGCCTTGAGCAAGTGCGCGCTGCTCGCCAGTCCCGCCGCCGCCCAGCAGGAACTCAAGGTGGGCGACGCGGCGCCGGACTTCACGCTTCCGGCCACCGACGGCAAGACCTACTCGCGCAGCAAGGATTTGAAGGGGCGCTGGGTCGTGCTCGGCTGGTTCCCGAAAGCGTTCACCGCCGGTTGAACGGCGGAATGCAACTCGCTCCGTGAGAGCGGGGGACTCATCAGAAAATTCGACACCGCGTACTTCATGATCAGCGTCGACACGCTCGACGACAACAAGGCGTTCGCGCTGAAGGAACACGCGGACTTCCCGATGCTGGCCAATCCGGACAAGAAGGTCGCGTTCGCCTACCAGGTGATTGCGCCCGACGCGCCGTCCGAACGCCAGTTCGCCCGACGCTACACCTACTACATCGATCCGACCGGCAAGATCGCCTTCATCGACAAAGCGGTGAAGCCGGCAACGTCAGGTCAGGATATCGTGGCCAAGCTCGGAGAGTTGAAGGTTCCGACGAAGTAGACGAGTAGGGCGGGTCCTTCGTAAAGTAGGGCGGGTCCTTTCGGACCCGCCGGTATGAGCCGGGTCCGAAAGGACCCGGCCTACAGTTCGCTCTCGATCGATCTCGCCATCACGCCAGTATTTGACGAAGCGCTGATAGTACTCGAGCGCCTCTACTCGCACACCGTGCCGAATTCGAAGCCCCTCGCGCGCAGCTCAGGAATCAGGCGTGCCGTGGCGTCCACCGTGTGCCGCTGATCTTTGAAGGGCGCCGACTCGTCGCCGTCGTGCAGGACGACGATGTCGCCGTTGCCGATCCGATCGCTGACGCGATTCATCACCGAATCGGCGGTCCGCTTGCGGAACCAGTTCCAATCCCACAGCATCCAGCTCCAGCCGACCATCCGGTGGTCGATCCGCTTCAGGCCGGCGTACATCGACCAGCTTCGCCAGCCGGCGTGCGGGCGGAACGCGCGGCACGGGCGTTCGCCGGCGACTCGCTCGATATGATCCGCGGCGGCCGTCAGCGTCCGCGCGAAGGTGTCCGGCGACATCAGCAGGTACGCGCGCGTGTGCGAGTGGAGCGCGACGGCGTGGCCCTCCGCGAACATCCGCCGGACGATCGGCGCCGTCCGGTCGGTGATGTGCCGATCGATGAGAAAGAACGTCGCGTGCACCTGCTCACGCGCCAGCACGTCCAGCAGATCGGGCGTCGTCGTCGGATTGGGACCATCGTCGAACGTCAGGTAGATCGTGGGTGGGGTGCGCTTGGGCATGTGCCAGACGGATCGGTCGCCGGCGAGCGCATCGAGCAGAAACGGCGCGGGCGCGGTGTGCGCAAGCGCAACGAGCCCACCCGCGATCGCGATCAGAATCCACATGCGGTAAGTACCTGAATCGGGTAATTGGATAACTGGGTAATTGAGTAATGGTGATCACGCGGACAGCCATTACCCAATTACCCACTTACTCAACTACCAGATTTAACTTGCGCCCTTCGGCTCTTAGCACGCGCCACTGCGCCATCAGGTTTGCGAGGGCGCGCCCGCGCGCGTTGACGGCGCTCACCAACTGGGTTGTCGGCGTCACATCCGCGCCCTGCAGCAGCGTCATCAGCTGCGTGAGCCCGCCACCGATGCTCGAGAACGTGTCGGGTCCTTCCGGCGCCGCGCCGCGTCCACCGCCGCCGCCGCGTCCGCCGCCATTCGTCCCTTCGAGCGTCGCGAGCTTTTGGTCCAGCGTCTGTAGGGCGAGCCTTTCAGGCGAGCCAGCACGCTCGGCTGAAAGCCTCGCGCTACGATCGCTGACCTTCGTTCGCAGCGCCCGGATTTCCTCCAGCGCCTTCTGCGCCGCAAGCACGCCGTCATACATCTGCTTCGACAGTGTGAACTGCTGCGCAAGGCCGAGCGCCGGCGTCTTGACGCGCGGATCCATCTTCACGATCAGCGGCTGCGTGTAGCTCTTGCCGTCGACGGTGAACTTCACTGTGTACGTTCCCGGCGCGACCCACGGCGCGTTCGATGCGGGAACCGTGTTGAACGGGACCGCCGCGATCGGCAGACCGCCGCGTCCGCCGCCGCCGGCCAGCGGCTGATAGTGCAGATCCCATGTGAACCGGTGCATGCCCGCGGCCGTGGACAGCGCGTGTGGCGGGCGATACCAATAGAGCGGCACCGGCGCGGTCGCGTTGTCGGGCGACTCGGGCCGGTCCGTGCTCGAGTAACGCCGCACGAGCGTGGTTCGCTCGCCTGAAAGGCTCGCGCTACGTTCGCCTGAAGAGTTCGCGCTACCTGAAAAGACCTCGAGCGTGACGGGACCGGACGCCGCCGACTTCAGCGAGTAATTAATGATGGCGCCCTCGGGCGGATTGAGGCCCGTCGCCTCGTCCGGCGGGATCGGTGTGTCGGTGTTGTTGTTCCACCGTACGCGGTACGCAACCGTCGGTTTGAAGAGGACCGCGTCGGAACGCTCGGCTGAAGCCGTCGCGCTACGAAGAGGCGTGATGTCGTCGAGGATCCAGATCCCGCGGCCGTGCGTGCCGGCGATGAGGTCGTCGCCCTTGACGATGACGTCGCGCACCGACGTCGCGGGCATGTTCAAGCGCAGCGACTGCCAGCGTTCGCCGTCGTCGAACGACACGTACACTTCGCGCTCGCTGCCGGCGTACAGCAATCCCTTGCGCTTCGGATCTTCGCGCACGACGTTGATCGTCGCGCCGTCTGGAATCCCCGTCGTGATGTGCGTCCACGTCGTCCCGCCATCGTGCGTGCGGTAGATGTGCGGCCGCAGATCGTCGAGGCGCAGCGTATTGATCGCGGCGTACGCCGTCGGCACGTCGAAGTGTCCCGCGTCGATCAGCGACACCTTCGCGAAGGGTTTCAGCTCGGGCGGCGTCACGTCCTTCCACGTCGCCCCGCCGTCGGTCGTCACGTGGATCAATCCGTCGTCGGTGCCGGCCCAGATGCGGTTGATGTCGACGTAGGACGGCGCGACTGTGTAGATCACGCCGCGCTGCGTCGGCTGCGCCGTCGGATCGCTTCTGAACTTGCCAACGGTCGCCGGGATCTCGAACGTCTTGCGCGAGAGATCGGGACTGATCTCCTGCCATCTCCGTCCGCCGGTCGACGTTTTCCACAAGGTGTTGGCGGCGTAATAGAGCACGTGCGGATCGACCGGGGAGAAGAGCACCGGCGCCGTGCGCAGGGTTCGCACGCCACCGCGGCCCCCGGGCTTTGGCGCGATGTTCTGCACTTGCGCCGTGCGCCGGTCGTAGCGAATTGGCGTCCGCCCGCCGTAGATGATGTCGGGGTTGGCCGGATCGGGCGCGGCGTAGCCGTACTCGTCGACGCCGACCGGGTGCCACTCGCGAAACGTAATCTCACCGTCGTTGCCGCGGCTCGAGACGCACGCCGAGCCACTTTCTTGTTGCCCGCCGCACACGCGGTACGGAAACGCGTTGTCCGCGGCGACGTGATACATCTGCGCCGTCGGCTGGTTGTACCACGAGCTCCACGTCTCGCCGCCGTTGACCGTGACGATGGTGCCCTGATCGCTCGCGATGGCCATGATGTCGGGAGTGGTCGGATTGATCCACGCGCGTTGATAGTCGTCGCCACCGGGCGCGCCGCGAATGCCGGTCCACGTGCGCCCGCCGTCGGTGGACTTCCACGTCACCGTGCTGGCCATGACGACGATGTCCGGATTGGTGGGATGGACGACAGGCACGGGCAGATCGCCGCCGCCGATGCGTCCGGCGGGTCGGGCGTCCGTGGTGATGCGCGTCCAGCTTTCGCCGGCGTCATCGGATCGATAGATGCCGACGGCGGTGCGCGACGCAACTGATGCGTAGATGCGATTCGGATTGCTCGGCGCGATGGCGATGTCGGCCTGGACGACTCCGCTTGCGCCGTTCTCTTCCGGCAGACCCTTCGTCAGCGGTTTCCACGTCGTGCCGCCGTCGGTCGATTTGTAGATGCCGCCATTGACGCCGTTCCACGCGCCGTTCTCCCACGGACCTTGCCGCGTTTCCCACAGACACGCATACACGATGTCGGGGTTTCTCGGATCGAATTCGAGATCGGAGGCACCGGTGTTCTCATCCTTATAGAAGACTTTCTGGAACGAGCGTCCGCCGTCGGTGGAGCGAAACACACCGCGCTCCTCGTTGGGACCGTACGGATGACCGAGGACGGCGACGAACAGCCGGTTCGCGTCGCGCGGGTCGACGATGATGTAGGGAATCTGCTGACCGTCGCGTAGCCCGAGATGCGTCCACGTCTTGCCCGCGTCGGTGGATTTGTAGATCCCGTCGCCCGTCGACAGGTCGGGCCGGGCGATGCCCTCGCCGCTGCCGACATAAACAATGTTGGGAGCGGACGGCGCCACGGCAACGGCGCCGATCGATCCCGTCGGCTGGTCGTCGAAGATCGGCTTCCACGACCGGCCATAGTCGTTGGTCTTCCACACGCCGCCGTTCACGAACGCGGTGTAGAAGACGTTCGGCTGACCGGGGACGCCGGTAATCGATTTGGCGCGTCCGCCGCGGAATGGTCCGATGGCGCGCCACCGCATCTCGGCGGCGAACATCTTCTGGTCGTAGGTTTCCGAGCCCTGCGCGCGCGGGTTCGCGCGGGGCAGAACGCCCAGCGCCGTCACGCACGCGAGCACGAGCAGGGACAACGCGCGGCGAAGCATCACGTCGGACCTCCGGGATTTTCAACGAGCGCCAATCGTAGCACTGCCAACGAAGCGCGGCGCCCGCCCGTCTAACCGGCATTCTGTAGGGCGGGTCCTTTCGGACCCGCCTGGGCGCGTCAGCGAGGTGTTTTGTGCTGCACGATCTCGCCCAGGACGTTCGCTATGGAATTCGCGCGCTGCTGAAGGCGCCCGGCTTCACCGCCGTGGCCGTGCTGACGCTGGCGCTCGGCATCGGCGCCAACAGCGCCATCTTCAGCTTCGTCGACGCCGTGCTGCTGCGCCCGCTTCCGTATCCGGAACCCGATCGCGTAGTGCTGGTAATGGAGAAGCCGCCTCGGGGACTTCGGAACCCGATTTCGACGCTGAACTTTCTCGACTGGAAGAGTCAGAACACTGTTTTCGAGTCCCTGGCTGCCAACACCGGGGTCTCGATGACGCTCTCGGGGCGGCAGCGAGCCGGTCCTGCTGCGCGGCGCACGCGCGTCGGCGGCCTACTTCGATGTCATCGGCATCAAGCCGGCGCTCGGACGGACCTTCGCTCCAGACGAGGACGAGCCCGGTAAAGAGCACGTCGTCGTGCTCAGTCACGCGCTGTGGACCACGCAGTTCGGCGGCGACCCGAACATTCTCGGCCGCGCCCTCCTGCTCGACGGGGAACCTTTCACCGTGATCGGCGTCATGCCCGCCGGCAGTCTGTTCGATCGGAGCTTCTCGCAGTTCTGGCGTCCGCTCGCATTCACGACAGCGGAGCGCACGCGCAATTTCCACTGGATGCAGGCGATGGCGCGGCTCAAGCCGGGCGTGACGCTCGAGCAAGCGCGTGCGCGGATGGACACGATTGGCGCGCGCATCGCGCGCGACTATCCGGACTCCAACAAGAACTGGGGCGTGTCGATCGACCGCTACGCCGACGTCATCATCGGGCCGCAACTTCGGAGCTCGCTGTACGTGTTGATGGCCGCCGTGGGGATGCTGCTGCTCATCGGCTGCGCGAACCTGGCAAACCTGACGCTCGCGCGCGGCACGTCGCGGGAGCGCGAGGTCGCGGTGCGCGCCGCGCTCGGCGCGGGTCGCGGGCGGCTCGTGCGGCAATTTCTGACGGAGAACGTTCTGCTGGCGACGCTGGGCGGCGGGCTCGGGCTGTTGCTCGGCTACGCGATGATGGCGGGCCTCAAGCTGGCGCTGCCGCCGTTCACGCTGCCGCGCGACGTCAACGTGACGATGGACGTGCGCGTCCTGTTATTCGCGCTGGCGCTGTCGATTGCCACGGGCGTGGTCTTCGGCCTCGCGCCGGCGTTTCACGCGACGACGCCGGACTTGGCGGGGGCGATGAAAGAGGGCGGCCGCGGGGCGGGCAGAGAATCCGGCCGGCGCCGGATGCGCAGCGCGCTCGTCGTCGTCGAAGTCGCGCTGGCGTTCATGCTGCTCGTGGGCGGCGGTCTCCTGGTGCGCAGCTTCTTCAAGATGATGGAGGTCGAGCTCGGCTTCAACCCGACCAATGTGGTGACCATGCGGCTGCCGATTGCGAACGATCGATTCGCGACGCCGACGCAGTTATCCGCGTACGTGCGCGACATGGTCGCGCGCATCAGAACGGTTCCTGGAGTGGTTGGCGCGGCAGCGGCCGACGCGCTGCCGCTCGAAGGCTTCAACAATGGCATGCCGTTTCAAATCGCGAGCCGCGAGATCGTCGACGTCGCGAATCGACAGGACACCGGCTTCAAGATGGTCCAGCCGGACTACTTCCGCGTGCTCGGCATTCAGGTGGTGAAGGGCCGACGCGGATCCGATCGGTCAGCGGCTGCTCGTTGAGGAGATCGTTCCGGGGCGTCCGCAGCTCGGCCGTGAGGTTCCGTGGGAGATCGTGGGCGTGATCGCCAACGAGCGCACGGCGCGGCTCGACGGCACCCAGCGTCCCGGTGTCTACGTTTCGATGGAGCAGAGCCCGACGACCGACATCAACATCGTTGTCCGCGGACGGGGCGAGCCGGCGGCGTTGCAGCGCGCGATCGCCGATGCAGTGCACGGCGTGAACAAAGCCCAGGCGCTGACCGACATGCGGACGCTCGAGCAGATCAAAAGCGACTCCTCCGGGACGACCCGACTGCGGACGATGTTGCTGAGCGTCTTCGCCGTGCTCGCGCTACTGCTCTCGGCGATCGGAATTTACGGCGTGATCTCGTACTCGGTCGCGCAGCGCACGCACGAGATCGGCATTCGCGCAGCGCTGGGCGAGCGCCGGGACGCTGCTGCGCCTCGTGCTGACCGGCGGGATGACGCTGGCCGCGATCGGATTGGCTGTCGGCCTGGCTGGCTCGCTCGCGATGACACGGCTGCTGTCCAGCCTGCTCATCGGAGTCGGCGCCCGCGATCCGCTGACGATGACGGCGGCCGCGGGCATTCTCGTTCTCGTCGCGTTCCTCGCGTGCTATCTCCCCGCACGCCGCGCGGCGAAGCTCGATCCGCTCGTCGCGTTGCGAGACATGTAGGGCGGGTCCTCTGGACCCGCCTGATCGTTGAGCCGGGTCCGAAAGGACCCGGCCTACATCCGAAGCCGGGTCCGAAAGGCCCCGGCCTACACTCGCGCGGTCGCCTCTGGTTCTGCAGTAGTCTTCTCAGTCTTGTGTGCGTTGTCTTCGACAAGGCTCTGAGCCTGTTGCGCAGGCGAGCCGCGTGGTTCGCGTTCGCCACGGTGGCGGCCGTCGTTCTCTATCGACTCCGCGCGTTTCTCCCGCCGGAGACGCTGCCCGCACGCGGCGATCCGTCATTGCCGTTCCAAGGCAGCGATCTGACGCCCAGGCACGTCCCGGATCTGATCGCCGCGATTCGCGCGCTGTGGCAAGACGGCGCCGTCGGCTTTTGGAATCCGCTTGCGGCGGGCGGGGTCCCGCTGTTCGAGGCGCCCGAATCCGGCGTCCTTTCTCTCGCGACGCTTCTCGGAGGCGTCGTGCGCTACGAAGCCGCCGTCAAATGGGCCGCGCTCGCGCACGTGCTGGCGGGAATGGCGGGTGTGTTCGTCTTCGCGCGCACGCTGCGCGTGAGCTCGCCCTTTGCCGCGCTCGGTGCTCTCGTTTTCGCACTGGGCACGTTCCTGTTGGATCACTTCCGCGTCGGGCACTTAGGGTTCATCAATCCGATGACCCTGCTTCCCTGGTCGTTCTACTTGCTTCACCGCGCGCTGACGGCAAGCCGTCGCATGATGTGGTGGGCCGTCGCGAGTGGCGCCGTCGCCGGCGTGTCGATCTTCGAGGGCGGGACCAACCCGGCGTACTACGGCGTGTTCGCGCTCGGCTCGCCTGTGTTCGCGGCGCCGTTCGATGCCGGCGGGCGCGCGTCCTTCCTCCGGGCTCTCGGCGCGAGCGCGATGGCGATCCTCACGCTTGCCGGCGTCGCCGCGCCGCAGTTGATCCCGATGATCTTGTACATGCCGCTCACCGGCCGCGGCGCCGGACTCCGCTTCGACGAATCATGGTCGGGCATTAGCGAAGTCGCCCATCCGATTCCCGAGGTCGCCTGGCTCGCGCTGTGCGCGCTTGGCATTGTCGCGCTCTGGGTCAGCGACCAGCGGCGAGTCGCCGTCTGGCTTGGGCTGGTGGTGGGCTTCGGCTTCGCTGTCGCACGCTCGCAGACGCTCTTCTACGTGCTGTGGCGACTGGTGCCCGGATTTCGTTATCAGCGCATCTCGGAGCGCGCGCTCGCGCTCGTTGGCGCGGCCGGACCCGTGCTGGTCGCCGCCGGTGCGCAGGGCGTCTGGCAATTCGTGGGCTCGTGGCGCCGCGCCGGTCGACTCGTCGCCGTTGGCGTGTACGCCTGGCTTGTCGTCGGCATGTGGCGAGTGACGCCTCCCACACCGCCGATGTACTCGCCGGAAGCCGAGCGCGCGAACAACCACGCCATGCGTTGGCTCGCCGCAAACGCCGATGGCAGCCGCGTACACGTGTGGGAGTCGCCCGACCGGCATTGGGGCAGCGACAACGTCACGGCGCCGCTCGGTCTGGAAGTGATCACCAGTTACGTGTCGACCGAGCACCACGACTTTCTGCCGAGCGATTTCGATCCGCCGGGATTTCACACGTTCATCGGCGACAGCCAGGAAGAGCCGGCGAAGTTTTGGGGCGTGCTCAACGTGCGCTACGTCCTTTCAACAACGGCGCGCGACGAACCCGGATTTCATCTCGTCACCCGCGTGCAACCCTGCCCGATTTCCGTGTGCCAGCCCGGCAAGTCCGCCGGCCCGTACGTTTATGAGAACGAGCGGTGGATGGCGCACGTCTGGCGGGTCGAGCGGGCCATCGCCGTCATCGGAGAAGAACGCGCCGCGTTCGAGGCCGCGTTGGACATCATGCATTTGCCCGCGTTCCAGGCGGATCGTGTCGTGGTGCTACAAGTCCCGACGCGCGACGCCGGCCAAACTGCGGACGTCCGCGTCGGCGCGAACCTGGAGACGCCGCAAGCCCCGCGCTGGGGATCGCCCGTCGCGCGCCGAGCTGTTGAAGCACTGCTCGCTGAAGCGCACGCGCCAGCCGACGACACGGCACCGGCGTGGCGGCGCCGTGGACCCAACCGGATGGAGATCGACGCTCCGCGTGCGCGCGGCTGGGTGGTGATCTCCGAAAAACTCCCACTCTACGGCGGATGGCGCGCGCGGCTTGCCGGCGCCGACCTGCCTTTCGTGCGCGCCGACGGCGTGCTTGGGGCGTTCCGCGCGCCGGAGGGCGGGAGAATCGAGCTGGTCTATCGGCCACGCGGATTCAGGGTTGGCATGGGCGCGTTCGCGACGCTGCTCGTGGCGCTCGGTCTCGCAGCGTGGAGCACGCACCGTCGCGAATGACGAACGCGCCGTCTTCTTGCGCCCCTGCTCCGACATCACTAGAATGCGGCCTTCCGGACTTTGTGGGCATTTTCCGCGCGCGCTGCGCCGACTGCCACGGCATCGACGCGCGCGGCATTCGTGGCCCGGACATCACCCGCGTCTGGGCCGAAGGCCGCACCGATGGAGGGTTGTTTCAGACGCTTCGGAACGGTGTGCCCAACACGGAGATGCCCTCGGTCGGCGCGCGCACGCCCGACGTCGAGGTGTGGCAGATCCTCGCGTACGTGCGCACGTTGGCCGCGCCCGCGCCGAACGACCCGCCTCGCGGCAACGCGCAGAACGGCGAGCGAATCTTTCGGGCGAATTGCGCCAGCTGTCATCAGGTGAACGGAAAGGGCGGCCGTCTTGGCCCCGACCTGTCGCGCATCGGCGCGGCCCGCGCCCGCGACGCGCTCGTCAACCAGATTGTCGGCGCCGTCGAGGGATCGCGGCTCGGATACGAGCCCGTCACGGTGACGCCGCAGGAAGGACAGCCGATCCACGGCGTCAAGAAGAACGAGGATCTGTTTTCCGTGCAGATCATGGACACGCGCGAGCGGATTCAGGGATACGAGAAAGAGAAGATGAAGGCGGTCGCGGACGACAAGAAATCGGCGATGCCGGCCTTTGGTCCCGATCGGCTGAGCCAAAGCGATCTCGACGACGTCGTCCGGTACTTGCAAGGCCTGCGTGGATTCGATCCCGCGGTTCGCCAGTAACTTTGTTGAGGAGGCGTATGCGCGCCACGATCGCTCGTCTCGTATGGATCGCGGGTCTCTCGGCGCTGGTTGGCGCGGCTGTCGCGGCGCAGCAGGCGCCGCCGCCGCAGGTCTCCGAGCAGGAACTGCTCGACGGCCTGAAGGCGGACGGGTCGCGATGGCTCACCTTCGGCGGCGATTACGCGAACCACAGGCACAGCCCGCTGACGGCGATCACGCCGGCGAACGTCAATCGCCTGATGCCGCAGTGGACGTTCCAGACGGGCACGCTCGGCAACTTCGAGACGACGCCGCTGCTGCGCGACAACGTGCTGTACGTCACCGGACCGCAGAACGTGGCGTGGGCGATCGACGCGCGCACGGGCCGTCAGATCTGGCGCTACCGGCGCGAGCTGCCCGCCACGGGTCTGACGGCGTGCTGCGGTCTCGTCAATCGCGGCTTCGGCGTACTCGGCGACAAACTCTTCATGACGACGCTCGACGCGCATCTGCTCGCGCTCGACATGAAAACCGGCGCGATCGCCTGGGACGCGACGCTCGAAGATTACAAGCGCGGCTACGCGTCCACGCTGGCGCCGCTTGTCGTGAAGGGCAAAGTGATCGTGGGAGTCGCCGGCGGCGAGTACGGCATCCGCGGATTCCTCGACGCGTACGACGCGCAGACCGGAAAGCGCGCCTGGCGCTTCTACACGATTCCGGGGCCCGGCGAGCCCGGGCACACCACGTGGTCCGGCGATTCGTGGCAGCGTGGCGGCGCGGGACTCTGGGTGACGGGCGCGTACGATCCGGAATTGAACCTGTTGTACTACGGCACGGGCAACCCGGGGCCGGACTATCACAGCGACAGCCGCGAGGGCGACAATCTGTACAGTTGCTCGCTCGTGGCGATCGACGCCGACACGGGAAAAATCCGCTGGCACTATCAATTCACGCCGCACGACGTGCACGACTGGGACGCCACGGAGGTCCCGGTGCTCGCGGATCTGACGATCGCTGGGCAGGCGCGCAAAGTCGTGATGTTCGCGAACCGAAACGGCTTCTACTACACGCTCGATCGCACCAACGGCAAGCTGATTCTCGGCAAGCCGTTCGTGGCGACGACCTGGGCCAAACAGATCGACAGCGACGGACGGCCGCACCTCGAGCCCGGCCAATTGCCGGACGAGAAGGGCGAAATCACCTGCCCCGACATCACGGGCGGAACGAATTTCTGGCCGCCGACCTACGATCCGAGCTCGCATCTTTTCTTCGTCAACGCCCGCGAAGTGTGTGCGATGTTCTACGCGTGGAAGCCCGAGTACAAGGAAGGCGATCGTTTTACGGGCGGCGCCGCGCAGCGGGTGACGGCGTCCGACCGCAAGGCGTACGGGGCGCTCCGTGCAATCGATCCGATCACCGGCGAGCGGCGCTGGCAGTTCGAGTATCTGACGCCGTCGACCGCGGGCCTGCTGTCGACCGCCTCCGGGTTGATCTTCAGCGGCGACGCCGAAGGCAATCTGCTCGCGCTCGACTCGCGGAGCGGCACGCTGCTCTGGCGCTACCAGATGGGCGCCACGATGCACGGGACGTCGCCGATCACCTACATGCTCGATGGTCGGCAGCACGTGCTCGTGCCGGCGGGCACCACGCTCACGGCATGGGCGCTGCCACCCGAGGCGTCGGCGACGCGCTGAGAACGTACACACGTGGTGGTCTTTGTGATCTTTGTGGTTCATAAATCCGTCCGACGGCTCTGTCTAAGGAGGTCACCGTGAAACGTGTTCTTATCGTTGTAATGGTCATGCTGCTGGGCGGTCTCGTGAGTCAGGCCCAGCGCGGAGGGCCGAGCCCTGAACAGCAGGCCGCGCTCGCCAAACAAGACGCGCTCGAAAAGGCCACGGCGCGACTCCAGGTCACCGAGGACGTGCTGCCGCTCGTCGTGCCCGGCCACACGATCGGCGAGGCCGTCGGCGTTGCGAAGAACTCGCAAGGCCACTTGTTCGTCTTCACGCGGAGCGGCAACGCCGGTCCGGCGAAAGGTGCCACGGCCTCGCAGCTCTTCGAGTTCGATCAGAACCTCAAATTCGTGAAGCACTGGGGGCAGGACAACTACGCCGCGTCGTTCGCCCACACCGTCCGCGTCGACAAGCACGACAACGTGTGGATGACGGACGAAGGCGCGAACATGGTCGTCAAGTTCAACCCGCAGGGCATGGTGTCGATGGTGCTCGGGCGCAAGACGGAGGCGATCGATTACCTCGAGCGCTTCACCGAGCGCGGCGAAAAGGAAGAGGTGCGCTACCCGGTCGGCAACCCGGGCACGTTCAACCGGCCGACCGACGTGACCTGGGATACGCAGGACAATATCTTCGTCAGCGACGGCTACAACAACTCGCGCGTGGCGAAGATGACGAAGGACGGCAAGTGGGTGAAGGCGGTCGGCACTCGAGGCGCCGGCCCGAACCAGTTCAACACGCCGCACGGCATCACGTCCGACGCCAAGGGCAACATCTACGTGGCGGATCGCGGAAACCGTCGCATTCAGGTGTTCGATTCGGACCTGAACCCGGTTAGGATCATCGCCAACGTCGGCGCGCCGTGGAGCATTTGCACGTCTCCGGGCCCGACGCAGTATCTGTTCAGCGGCGACGGGAACGGCAAGCTCTACAAGCTGGATCTGAACGGCAATCTCCTCGGCTGGGCGCAGACGAGCGAGGGCCACGGCCAGAGCGGCTGCCTCGTCCACGAGATCCACTGCGAGTCGGAGAACGTGATCTACAAGGGCGATTGCTCGACGTGGACCGTGGAGAAGATCACGATCAAAGGCGCCGGACGGGCGTCGGCGCAATAGAAACTGAAAAGAGAAAACTGAAAACTGAAAAGTAAACCTGGAAAGTGAAACTGAGAAGTCTTTCGTTTTCAGTTTTCACTTTTCAGTTTTCGGTTTCATGTTTTCATTCTCCATGCGAGCAGCGCGGTCAATACGGCGATCCCCGTGAGGAGCTGCCGCTCGGTCGACGGATTGAGCGGATCTCGCGCGACTTTGAGCTGCAACCGTTTTCGAGTCCATCCGCCTTTCAGGTACAGCGCGTCGTACTGTTGCGTCTGCAAATCGTGCGCGGCGACGGCGTCAGGATCGTCACCGAGTCCCAGGGCGAGCTGGTCGGGCAGGACCGGCAGCTCGTTCCCGGGATCCACCGCCCAGTTCACGAACTTCGCCGCGAGGCTGCGGTCGTCGCTCGGCGGCCACACGAACACGATGAGCAGCCCGACTATGACAAGCAGCCACCACTGAACGTTGGTTGGTTTGAGCATCTACGTCCGCTCCCAGCCTCGCGCGCTCTCGAGCGCTTTCGTCCATCGCTGGCGCAGTGCGTTGACGGCCGCGGGCGGCATCTTCGGCTCGAAGCGTCGATCGATCTTCCACTGGCCGCTGACTTCATCGACCGACTTCCAGTAGCCGACCGCGAGGCCGGCCAGATACGCGGCGCCGAGCGCCGTCGTCTCGGTCACGGCCGGGCGCACGACGGGCACGCCCAGCAGGTCCGCCTGAAACTGCATCAGCGTGTTGTTGGTGGCGGCGCCGCCGTCGACGCGCAGCTCTTTCAGCGGAATGCCGGCGTCCGCGCGCATCGCCTCCAAGAGATCCGTCACCTGATAGGCGATGCTCTCGAGCGCGGCGCGCGCGAGGTGGCCTGCGGAGGTGCCGCGCGTGATGCCGACGATCGTGCCGCGCGCGTACGGATCCCAGTGCGGTGCGCCGAGTCCGGCGAACGCCGGCACGAGATAGACGCCGCCGTTGTCCGCGACACTGGCGGCGAGCGGCTCGATGTCCGCCGCCGTGCGAATGAGGCCGAGGCCGTCGCGAATCCACTGCACGACGGCACCGCCGATGAACACGCTGCCCTCGAGCGCGTACTCCGACCGGCCGCCGACTTGCCACGCGACGGTGGTGACGAGCCGCTGGCGCGAGCGCGTCGGCGTCGTGCCGATGTTCTGCAGCAGAAAACAGCCGGTGCCGTACGTGTTCTTCGACATGCCGGGCGTGCGGCACATCTGGCCGAAGAGCGCGGCCTGCTGATCGCCGGCGATGCCGGCGATCGGCACGTTGTCGATTCCGAGCGATGAAGAGACCTGTCCGTACACCTCGCTCGACGATTTCACCTCGGGCAGCATGCTGGCCGGCACCTCGAAGAGGCGCAGCAGCTCGTCATCCCAGTTCAGCGTGTGGATGTTGAAGACCATCGTGCGCGACGCGTTGCTGACGTCGGTCACGTGGCGCTGGTGGCCGGTGAGTTTCCAGACCAGCCACGTATCCACGGTGCCGAACGCCAGCTTGCCTGCGTCCGCCCTGGCGCGCGCGCCGGGTACGTTGTCCAGAATCCAGCGGATCTTGCTCGCGGAGAAGTAGGCGTCGATGAGCAGACCGGTCTTCGCCTGCACCGTGTCGCCCGCGCCGTCCTTCTTCAACCGCTCGCAGAAGTCCGCGGTGCGACGGTCCTGCCAGACGATCGCGTGATGGATTGGCTGTCCGGTCTCGCGGTCCCACACGATCGTCGTCTCGCGCTGGTTGGTGATGCCGATCGCGGCGACCTCTTTCGGCGCGACGCGCGCGCGGCCGAGCGCCTCGACGGCGACGCCGATTTGCGACGCCCAGATTTCCTGCGGATCGTGCTCGACCCAGCCGGTGGCGGGGAAGATCTGCGTGAATTCCTTTTGCGCGACCGCCTTGATGGCGCCGTCGTGGTCGAACACGATGGCGCGCGAGCTGGTCGTACCTTGATCGAGCGCAAGCATGAACGGCATGGCGCGTCACTATACAATGAGCACGCTTTTGGCGGATGTGAGGAGATTGTGATGCAGCGAGGATTGTTTCGAGAGCTGCTGGCCGAGTTCCTGGGTACGTTCGTCTTGATCGTCTTCGGTGTGGGCGTTGTCGCGCAGGTCGTGCTGAGCAAGCAGGCCGCGGGCGGCTATCTGTCGATCAACATCGCGTGGGGCCTCGCGGTCGCGATGGGATGCTACGTGTCGGCCGGCGTGAGTGGCGCGCATCTGAATCCGGCCGTGACGCTGGCGCTGGCCGTTCATCGCCAGCTTCCGTGGAACAAAGTGCTGCCGTATTCGCTGGCGCAGATCGCGGGCGCGTTTGCCGCGTCGGCCGTCGTGTTCATCACCTACCACGAAGCGCTGGGCGCGTTCGACGGCGGCGTGCGACACGTGCTGGGCCCGCTGGGCACCGCGGGCATCTGGGCGACGTACCCGCAGCCGTTCCTCAGCGTGTTTCCGGGCGGCTTCATCGATCAGGTCGTCGGCACGGCGCTGCTCGTCTGTGGCATTCTCGGCATCACCGACCCGCGCAACGCCGCGCCGCCGGCGGGCCTGACGCCCGTCATTGTCGGACTCCTGGTGGTGGTGATCGGCGCGACGTTCGGGTTCAACGCCGGCTACGCGATCAACCCCGCGCGAGACTTCGGGCCGCGGCTCTTCACGTTCGCGGCCGGGTGGGGAAGCGAAGTGTTCCGCGCCGGGAACGGATGGTGGTGGGTGCCGATCGTTGCGCCGTGCGTTGGGGGGGTGATCGGCGGGTGGGTGTACGACGCCTTCGTCGGCCGTCGTTTTCCCACGCGGTAGTGTGCGTCTGGCGGGTCCGAAAGGACCCGCCCTACACGTCTGGCGGGTCCGAAAGGACCCGCCCTGCACGTCATTTGATTGTCGCCGCCTCGCGAGACGCTTCGACGAAGTATCCGTAGTCGAACGCCGCCAGCGGCCTGCGCGCGTCATCCCGCTCCTTCAGCGCCGTTGTGAGCGCGTCGGCCACTTTCGGGTTCGTCGACGCATACACGGTCGCGCGCCTGAGCGTCTCCATCCGCACCATCACGGGCGTGCTCGGCACGAGCAACGCGAGCGTGTCAGAGACGAGGTGCGACACGTCGTACTTGGGATCCGTGGCGTGCCAGTTCTTCGCCACCTCAGGAGCCATGGGCAGCGACTTCGCCGCGCCGATCTCGAACGGGAAACAGAGCAGCGGCGGACCGGCAAGCGCCGGGCGGGCGAGGACAAGCAGAGCGGCGGCGGCGATGAGCAGCGGGTACACGCGTCGAGTCATCAGGACCCTCCTGCTCGACAAGACGAAGGCGAGAGGGTTCCTGTTAACGGTAAGAGGACCGCACGTATCCCGGCCGCCTCGCGGCGTGGCTTCGGCAGGGGATTGCAGGTCCTCAAGACCCGCGTCCTCGATCTGCAGCCCGATGTCGTCGCAATCGGCTTCGGGATGAACGACTCCGAGGTCGCGGGCTATCGGGACAAGGACATGATTAGCGCGGCGCGACCGCGGACAGGTCCAAGCTCCCGTTGCGCAGCCGTACCACCCTGGTCGCCCATTCGCCTGCGAAGTCTTCGTCGTGCGTGGCGACCACGAGCGTGCGATTCTGTTTCAGCAAGCCGCGCAGCAGCTCGCCGAGCTCGCCGCGCCGCGCCGGATCGAGCGAGGCGGTCGGCTCGTCCATCAACAGCACCGGCGGGTCGACGGCGAGCGCGCGCCCGATCGCGACGCGCT
>JACPZV010000287.1 GCA_016195295.1 Acidobacteriota bacterium | reverse complement strand
GCGGGCGGTGGCGGCGGCCTGCAGGTCGAAGGCCTGCCGATCGTGAAGCCGCCATACGGCGTCCTCGCAGCGATCGATCTCGATAAGGGCGAGCTGAAGTTCCAGGTGCCGCACGGCGACACGCCGGACAACGTGCGCAACAACCCCGCGCTCGCCGGAATGAATATCCCGAAGACCGGCCAAGGTGGGAGTGTCGGCTTGGTGGTCACCAAGACGCTGGTGGTCCTCGGCGACCCGTCGGTGACGGCGCCGCTGGGACGGCCGCGCGGCGCGATGCTGCGCGCGTACAACAAAGACACCGGCGCCGAAGTCGGCGCGGTCTGGTTGCCAGCCGCGCAGAGCGGCTCGCCGATGACCTACAAAGGGCCCGACGGCCGTCAGTACATCGTCGTCGCCGTCAGCGGCGGCATCTACTCGGGCGAGTACATCGCGTTTGCGTTGCCCGCGAGCGCTTCGTCGACGGCGGGCCAGCACTGAGATCGCATCAGGAATTGGTGCTCGTCTACGACCAACACAAAAGGACAAAGGGTAAACGAATGACACGTACAGGAAGGCGCACCGCGCTCGCCGCACTCTCGATGGCAGGAGTACTCGGTTTGATGGTGATGGCGCCGCACATGACGGCGCGGCTCGCCGGCCAGGCCGCCGGCCAGCCGAGCACCAAGAACGGTGAATGGTCGTACTACACGGCCGACGTGAAAGGCTCACGCTACTCTCCACTCGATCAGATCAACGCGAGCAATTTCAATCAGCTCGAAGTCGCCTGGCGCTTCAAGACCGACAACCTCGGGACGCGGCCCGAGTTCAAGCTCGAGGGCACGCCGCTGATGGTGAAGGGCGTCATCTACGCGACCGGCGGCACGCGCCGCTCGGTCGTGGCGCTCGACGCGAAGACGGGCGAGCTCATCTGGGTGCACGCCGAGAAAGAAGGCGCACGCGCCGTCAGTGCGCCGCGTCAGCTCTCCGGTCGCGGTCTGTCGTACTGGACCGACGGCAAAGGTGACGATCGCGTGATCTACGTGACCACCGGCTATCGTCTCGTCGAGCTGAACGCCAAGACGGGCGCCCCGATCAGCACGTTCGGCAAAGCGGGCGTCGTCGACATGAAGATCGGCGCCGTCGTCGGGAAGGGCGAACAAATCGATCTGGAGACCGGTGAAATCGGCCTTCACTCGACGCCCACCGTCGCCAAGGACGTGGTGATCGTCGGCTCGTCGTTCCGCGAGGGATTGACGGTCAAGACGCACAACAACACGAAGGGCCTCGTTCGCGCGTGGGACGTGCGCAGCGGCAAGCTGCTGTGGACGTTCAATCCTCGTGTACCTCCCCATCGAGACGCCCTCGTCGGATTACTACGGCGGTCATCGTCCCGGCAATAACCTCTTCTCGGAGAGCCTCGTGTGCGTCGATCTCAAGACCGGCCAGCGCAAGTGGCACTACCAGATCGTGCACCATCCGATCTGGGACTACGACATGCCTGCGGCGCCGCTTCTCGCGGACATCGTCGTCAACGGCAAGCCGATCAAGGCCGTGGCGCAGGCGACCAAGCAGGGCATCTTGTACGTGTTCGATCGCGTGACAGGTCAGCCCGTGTGGCCGTTCGAGGAGCGGCCGGTCCCGCAGACCGACGTGCCGGGCGAGAAGACGAGCCCGACGCAGCCGTTCCCCACCAAGCCGCCGGCGTACTCGCGCAACGGTGTACTCGAATCGGATCTGATCGACTTCACGCCCGAATTGAAAGCGCAGGGGCTCGAAGCCGCCAAGCGGTACCGCCTCGGTCCCGTGTTCCTGCCGCCGGTGGTGAGCAAGATCGAAGGACCGATGGCGGCGCTCACAGCCGGGACCTTGAGCGGCGGCGTCAACTGGCCGGGCTCGGCGTACGATCCGGAACTCCACGCCTTCTTCACGCACGCGTGCAACGCGTGCATCTCGCCGCTCGGCCTCGTCTCACCTCCGAAAGAATTCTCGGATCTGGATTACGTGATGGGCACGGCAGGCCAGACGTTCCGTCCGATTATCGGCGGCGGTGAGGGCGAAGCCGCGGACGCGCCGCGTCGTCCCACGCCGCCACGGCCACCGCCAACACCGCCGCCAGCGGCCGCGGGCGCGGCCGGCGGGCGCGGCGGAGGTCCGGCGGGCGGTGGCGGCTTCGGCGCCACCGTGCAGGGTCTCTCGATTGTGAAGCCGCCGTACGGCGTGATCGTCGGCATCAATCTCGACAAAGGCGAGCTGATGTGGTCGGTCCCGCACGGCGACACGCCGGACAACGTGCGCAATCATCCCGCGCTACGCGGCGTGAACGTGCCGAAGACCGGACAATCCGGCAACGTCGGGATCGTCGTGACGAAGACGCTCATCGTGGCAGGCGATCCGAGCGTGACGACAACGCCGGATCATCCGCGCGGCGCGATGCTGCGCGCGTACGACAAGCAGACCGGCACTCAGGTCGGCGCGGTGTGGATGCCCGCGCCCCAGAGTGGATCGCCGATGACCTACATGGTGGACGGCAAGCAGTACATCATCGTCGCGGTCAGCGGCGGCAACTACTCCGGCGAGTACATCGCGTTCAGCCTGCCGGCGAGCGCCGTGCGCACGACGACGGGCGGACAGTAGACAGGAAGGAGTCCCTATGGCTCGCGCGCTTCGCTTCCGCGGGATGGTGCTCGTCGGGCTCGTCTCAGCGACGCCCCTCGCCGCGCAAACCAACGCGCCCGCCAAGCCTGCATCCAAGATGATCACGCTGAGCGGATGCGTGGCGCGCAGTGGGTCGACGCCCGATCAGTACACGTTGTCGGAAGTGAAGGGCGGGGCGATCTACAAGCTGACGGGCACGAACGTCCGCGAGTACGTCGGACGGCGCGTGGAGATCGTGGGCCAGGTGCCGCGGCGGTTCACGATTGCCACCGGCCTGACGCCGACGGCGAACGTGGCCGCCCAGGCTGGCGCCATGGACCCAACTCGCGCGGCGGTGGCAAGCGCGGGAGGAAGCGCCGGCCCGGGGACGGTCGACTTGCCTGAGTTCCGCGTGAAGAGCGTCAAGCCCGTCGGCGGATCCTGTGGGAACTAATCAGCGGGCTCGGTGTGGCTTACTCTGGTGAAACAGACGTACGGCCGCAGTCGTCGCAGCGAAGGTACAACACCGGCAGCGCTTCCGAACGGCCGATGACCTTCGCACCAGGAACGCCGCAACGAGGACAGATGATGCCCGAAGTAGTCCGTTTGGCCATGAACTCCTCTCCTACACCCAGTTAGACTCCGAAGCCGGCGGGAAAGATACACGAATATTGTAGCGTGACTCGGGCCCTGAAATCAGAGCAGCGCGCTGAGGCGAGCGTAGCCCGTGCGGCTGACCGGGAGCCGGCGACCGTCTGAAAGAATCGCGAAGCGGTTCTCGCGCTCGTCCATCTCCACGCGGGCCAGACGGTCGAGGTTGAGGAGAAACGATCGGTGGATCCGGACGAATCTGGCCGGATCGAGCGACGCTTCCACCTGCGCAAGCGTCTGGTCCTTCAAGTAATCCTTTCCCTCGCACCGAAAAGCGACGTAGTCGTCCTGCGCCTGCACGTAGTCGATCTTTTCGATCGGCAGCACGTGGACGCGCGAGCCGTCGCGCACCAGCACGCGTCCCGCGTGTCCGGATGGCCCTCGCGCCGCCGCGGCAAGCTCCGGCGCGGGCAGCCGCTCTCCCCGCTGGAGCCGTTCGCGCGCACGGGCCAGCGCGGCGGTCAGCCGCTCCTGGCTGAACGGCTTCAACAGGTAGTCGACCGCGTGGACCTCGAACGCGCGGAGGGCGTACTGATCGTAGGCCGTCACGAAGATGACGGCCACGTCGCGGCCCACCAGCTCGAGCACTTCGAATCCGTCGAGCTTCGGCATCTGCACGTCGAGGAACAGCAGATCGGGGTGGGATTCGGACACCACCTTGACGGCTTCGAAACCGTTCGCGCATTCGGCGACGATCTCGACCTCGCTCATCGGCGCGAGGTACTCGCGCAGCACGGCGCGCGCCAGCGCTTCATCGTCGACGATCGCCACCCGGAGTCGCGGTGAAGGGGCGTCACTCATCGGTGAAACAGGGCAACGCGAGCTCGACGCGGAAGCGTTCCGGATCGGCGCGCGTCTCGAGGCGCGCGTCGCCGCCGAACATGGCGGTCAATCGCTGCCGGACGTTGTCCAAGCCGACGCCGCGCCGGGTCGTCGCCGGCGTGTCGGCGTCACGCGGATTCTCGATCGCAATCGACAGACGTCCCTGTTGGCGCGCCACGTCGAGCCGAATCACGCCCCCTTCGAGCAACCCCGCGATGCCGTGCGTCACGGCGTTTTCGACGAGCGGCTGCAGCAGCAGCGGCGGCACGCGACACCGCGCGGCGGCGGCATCGACGTGGCGCTCCACCTGAAGGCGCTCGCCGAAGCGCACCTGCTCGATGCCGAGAAAGCGATCCGTCAGCGCGAGCTCCTCGGCGAGCGGAATCTGATCGCGCGAGCTGACGCTGAGCGTGTCGCGGAGAAAATCCGCGAGCAGCACGCACATGCGCCGTGCGCCCGCCGGATCGACCGCCGTCAGCGCGCTGATCGAATTCAGGCTGTTGTACAAGAAGTGCGGATCGAGTTGCGCGCGCAACGCGCGCAGCTCCGCTTCCCGCGCCAGGACTTCCAGCTGCAGTTGACGGCGCTCCGCCTCGCGCGCGAACTCGAAGGCGAGCAGCAGGTAGTGCACGGTGAGCGCGAGGAGAAACAGCAACACGCCGGCCGCGAACAGCAGCGGCTCGTGATCCCCGTACTGCCCCGCCGTCGGGCCGATGGCGGGCCACGTGCCCAGGACGGACATCCACGCGCGCGCGAGACCGATCCACAACCCGCTCGCCACGACCGCCGCCAGACCAGACGAGGCCAGCACCCGCATGACGCCGCTCGTCGTCAACGGCGTCGCGCGGCACACGTACCACGCCGACAGACACACGAAGGCGTACACGAGGCAGATCGGCAGCAGCAGCGCGAGCGCTTCGGGCCACGTCAGGCCTTGACGCGTGAGGACGGCGGCCAGCAGAACGGCAACGACCAGCCAGGCGGCAAGATACGACGCGAGCCGCTCCGCGCGCGCGAGGATCGGGTGCATGAATCAGTTTCGGATGTCCAGACCGCCCATCATCACGAAGCCGCGGATTCTCAATCGAGGCGCCGACGGGTCGGCGGTATGCCGCGTCTTGTCTTCGTATCCGCCCATGAACGGGATCACCTCGACGGCGACACTCCAGGTCTCGGGTATCTTGATCTCGAAGCCTCCCATGATCGCCAGCACGTCGACGACGACCTCGGGACCCGCGGCTTTCGCTTCGCGCAGATCCAGCTTCCCGCCGCCCATGAACGCGGTGATGTCCGCACCCTGAAACGCATGGGAGGTGACGCGCCGATCGACGCCGCCGAGCACGGCAATGGCCGACAGCCGGGCCGTGCTGTCTTGCGGCTCCGCGGTCTCGCCTCGGTTAAACGACTGCCACACGATGTAGATGCCAACGCCGACGAGCAGGAGCGGCCAATAGCTCAGCACGTTCGAGATGACGTTCAACCGCTCGCCGAGCAGCGCGCCGCCGAACAAGATCCAGAGCGAGCCCCTAATCATGCCGGCCATCGACTGTGCCTGCAGAATCTGCGCGAGGCCGATCAAGAGGAGAACGGCCGGCCAATAGTGGAGGATCTCCCGCGCGTGGACGATGTGCAGGTTGTCCAGCGTGAACAAGACGCCCAGCGTGGCCAGGACGAGGCCTGCCACCATCTGTTTCGTCAAACGAAATACTTGTGGATCCCCAGGTTGGTTCATGATGACTATTCCGTCTTCGGTGCGCGGGGCGGCGTCTGCCTCACGATGGCTTTCCACATCGTGTAAATTCCCAGCGCGACGAGAAACAGCGGCCAGGAATCACGGTATCGCAGGATGCGCATCTCGTTCAGCAGAAGCCACACGCCGGTGAACACCCACCACCCGCCCTCGCGACGTCCATCCCGGCGTGGCTGCGCGAGTCGCGCCAGCCCCATCGCGATGATCAGGAACGGCCAGAAGCTCCACGTCGGCCTCCAGCCGATGAATCCCATTTGATCCAGAAACAGCACGACGCCGAGCGCGATGATCATCAGGCCGATGACGACGCCGGCCCATCCAGGTCCCGGGCGTTCGTGAAGCGTCATGGACATTCCTTTAGAGATATCGGATTACGACCGACAGCGCGTCAACGAGCGCCGAAGCCATTGCTTGGAGGAGCGGCGCCAGGTCGCGGGCATTGACCGCGTTGGCGACTGTGAGCGGCTGGGTCAGGAGCAGCCAAATCGTCAAACCGGCCGCGGCGGAGGTTCCCATTCCCACCACGCTCGCCACGGTCAGCACTATTTCGCGTGTTCTCTTCATAAGGCCCACTCCCCGCTCGATCCGCCCACGCTTGACAATACGTGAGCGAATGGCTGTGGGGGGGAGCCTTCCGGCGAACGGCGGGAAAAACCCGGCGAACGGTGGAGAGTCGAAGGTGGGTGTGGCGTTCACCGGCCAGAGGCCGGCGGCCTCTCAGGCGTGCGGCTTGACGGTGATCGTGATGATCTTCCGGAATTTCACCGGGACACCATTCACGCTGGCGGGCTTGTAGCGCCAGGTCTTCGCTGCGGCGAGCGCCAGCGCGTCGTACGCCGGGCTCACCGTTTTCCGCATGGTCGCGGCCTCGACCGACCCGTTCTCGTCGATGATGATTTCGATCATGCCCTGCTTCGCGACCGGGATCTGGCCCGGAAACGGCGGCAGCTCCTGGCGAACGATGATCGGCGGCACGACCGCGGTGTCGCCCGGCGTGAAGATCCGCGGCGCGACGGGCGCGGGCGTCGGCGGGGGCACCGGGACCGGGGTGGGCGGCGGCGGTGGCGTCGAGGCGGTCACGGCCAGATCGTGGAAGTCGGTCGCGAGCGTGCGGAGATCCGAAAGCGGGGATTGCGTGACCGCCGTCGCGACATCCGGATCGCCCATGACCTCGAGCGCGCGCGCGAACCCCGAGGCGGCGGCCGCGAAGTCCTTGCGATCGTAGGCCGCCTTGGCGCGCGCGTACTGCTGTTGAATGATGCCCGGGAGCATCCGCCGCCGGACGTCGCTGAAGGCGGCGCGCACGCGCGGCGAGACGTCGGCGGCCGCGGGTTGATAGAGCGGCGCTCCCGCGACCACGGCTTCGATCGCGTGCTCGGCCTCGGCGGTGCGCCCGAGCGCGAGCAAACAAAACGCCCGGTATTGCTCGATGGCGCGCGTCTCGTCTGGGCGATTCGTCTTCGGCAAACGATCCAAGACAGCCAGGGCGTCCTCGTACGCGGCCGACGCGTAGAGATCGCGGGCGGCGGTCATCGAATCCTGTCCCGGTGCGAACGCGAGGAATACGAGGACCGCGGCAATCATGGCGTCTTCCTCAGATCAACGCTCACACGCGCGGGCGTGTTGAGCGAAACGGTCGCCGCGTAGCGTCGCTCGCCCAGGTCCGGATGCCGGAACACGATCTCGTGCGGCCCGATGGGCACCGACAGGTTGCCGATCGGCGTTTCTCCCACCTTCTCGCCGTCGATCCAGACCTCGGCCCAGGGCAGCGCGTTCACCGCGATCGTTCCTTTGGGCCAGTCGATCTTGATCGCCGACACTTTCCCGGGCGACACCTGGACCGTCCGCGACGCACGATAGCCGAGCGCGTCGTTCACGATTTCGAACTCATGCCGGCCGGCCGACACCATGATGCGATCGCTCTGGCTCGTCCCGATCAGGCGCTTGTTCTCGAACACCTGCAATTCGGACGGCGCGGCGACTGAGATCCACCCTGACACCGGCGCGCCTTCCGGGGCGGCGAGCGGCACGACGAGCGACGCCGTCGAGGCCGCGCTCACCGCCACGCTGTGCTTGACCGTGCCGAGATCGGTCTCGAGGACCACCATGTGCTCGCCCGGCGTCAACCCCTCGACGAGCAGCGGCGATCGCCCGCGCGGCACGCCGTCCACGCTCACCTGCGCGCCCGAGGGCTCCGTGCGAACCTGCAGTTGACCGGACCGCGTCATGTCCCTGCCGATCTCGATGTACTGCGACACCTGCGTCCCCGCGGCGATGGTCACCGGAATGGTGCGTGCTTCCGTGGCGCCACGCACCTCGACTCGATGCGGACCGGTGGCGAGTGTGATCGTCAACGGCGTGACGCCGCGGGTTTCGCCGTCGACCAGCACAGGCGCACCCTTCGGCTCGC
>JACPZV010000281.1 GCA_016195295.1 Acidobacteriota bacterium | reverse complement strand
TGTTGAACCAGCACAGCGTCGGGTTTGTCGCGTGGGAGATCGTCGGCGTGTTTTTTTTGAAAGGCGTCGGATCGTACGTCTCGTCCTACCTCATGTCCGACGTCGGCCAGCGTGTGGTCATGGATCTGCGGAACGCGCTGTACCGACACATCCTGGATCAGTCGGCCGGGTTCTTCGCTCACGGCGCGACCGGCAAGCTGCTCTCGCGCATCAACAACGATGTGGGCCAGGTGCAGCAGGCCGTGTCGGAGACCGCAGGCGATCTCGCGCGCGAAACGCTCGCCGTCGTCGGCTTCGCGGGCTTGCTCTTCTACTACGATCCACGGCTCACGCTCGTCTGTCTCACCGGAGCGCCGCTCATCGTCTACCCGCTGATTCGCCTCGGCCAGCGCGTGCGGCGGACCACGCGCCGCAGCCAGGAAGCGCTCGAGCATCTCTCACACCTGGGCGCCGAAGCCTTCACCGGCCACCGCATCGTGAAGGCGTTCGGCACCGAGAAGCACGAAGCCGAGAAATTCAACCGCGCCGGATATCGGTTGTTCCGCACGCAGATGAAAGTGACGGCGGCGCTGTCCAGCCTGCCGCCGCTGATGGAATTGCTCGGCGGCTTCGGCGTGGCGGCGGCGCTCTGGTACGGCAGCTCGCGGATTGCCACAGGCGCGCTGACGCCGGGGCAGTTCGCGCTGTTCATCGGCACGCTGCTGCTGATGTACGGGCCGGCGAAGAAGCTCAGCCGCGTCAACGCGAACCTGCAGCAGGCCATCGCGGCGTCCGAGCGGATTTTCGAGATGCTCGACACGCACACCGAGGTGATCGAACGACCGGGCGCGTTGCCGCTGACGCCGTTCCGCCAGGCGATCGAGTTCCGCGACGTGGCGTTCGGCTACGACGAGGGGCCCAATCGGATCCTGCGGGGCGTGTCGTTCACCGTGCGCGCGGGGCAGATGATCGCGATCGTCGGGCGGAGCGGCGCAGGCAAGACGACGCTGGTCAATCTGCTGCCGCGATTCTACGATGTGAGCGCCGGAGCGATCTTGATCGACGGCATCGATCTTCGCCAGGTCACGCTGGCGTCGCTGCGCCGCCAGATCGGTATCGTCACGCAGGACACCGTGCTCTTCGACGATACGATCGCCACCAACATCGCCTACGGGTCCACGCAAGCGACACGGGCGCAGATCGAAGCCGCCGCGCGGGCGGCGAACGCCCACGATTTCATCGCCGCGCTGCCGAGCGGCTACGAGACGCTCATCGGCGAGCGCGGCCAGCGCCTGTCGGGCGGACAGCGCCAGCGTCTCGCGATTGCGCGGGCGCTGCTCAAGGACGCGCCCATCCTCGTGCTGGACGAAGCCACGTCGGCGCTCGACAGCGAGGCAGAGCTGCTCGTCCAGGAGGCGCTCGCGAATCTGATGAAGAATCGCACGTCGTTCGTGATCGCGCACCGCCTGTCCACGATTCGGCGGGCGGACGCGATCATCGTGCTCGAGCGCGGGCGGGTGGTTGAGATCGGCAAACACGACGAGCTGCTGGCGCGACCGGATGGCGCGTACGCCGCGTTGTACCAGATGCAGTTGCTGGAGGGACGGAAGGCCGAGCGGCGGATGGTGACGTCGTGAGGCAGGTGGGGCGCGTGAGGCTGGTGGGTAAGGCTTTTACCTACCCGTCCTACCTGCCCGGACAGAAGGTCTCTTTCCGATGATCAAAAGCATGACGGGCTTCGCCTCGGTCACGCGCGAGGACGAACGTGCGAGCGTCGCCGTGACGATTCGCGCGCTCAACCATCGCTATCTCGATCTCCAGCTGCGGACGCCGCCGTCGCTGGCGGCGGTCGAGCCGGAGATTCGGACGCTTGTCGGCAAGCAGGTCGCGCGCGGACGCGTGGAGGTGAGCGTCTCGCTGCAGGTCCGGCAGGCGCAAGGCGTCGAGGTGGAGTTCAACGAGGATTTCGGGCGCGCGCTCGCCGCGGCGCTCGACCAGGCGCGCGCCCGTGGGCTGGTGCACGGCACGCTCACGCCTGGCGATCTGTTGCGCCTGCCGCAGGCGCTGACGATCCGGGAGCGCCGCGAAGGCGAGGACGAGGCCGTCCAGTCGGCGATCACGGCGCTCGCGCGCGGCGCCGTTGAACAGGCGCTGCGGGAGTTGGACACCATGCGCGCGCACGAAGGCGATCACGTGCGCGCGGACTTAGACAGCCGCCGCGCGCTGGTCGCGGATCTGGTCGAGCGCATCGCCGTCGCGGCCGATGAAGGACGCGCCTCGATGGAGGCGCGGCTCGCGGAGCGCGTGCGTCAACTCCGGATCGACCTTCAGACAGATGAAGCGGCCGTCGCGCAGGAGATCGTGCGGATGGCGGCGCGCTCGGACATCAGCGAGGAGGTCGCGCGGTTCCGCGCGCACGTTTCGCACTGGGTGACGCTCGCCGGCAGCCCCGAGCCGTGCGGCCGCAAGCTCGATTTTCTGCTTCAGGAGATGAATCGCGAAGTGAACACGATGGGATCGAAGGCGGACGGTCTCCGCGTGTCCGAGCTGATCATCGCCGCGAAGGCCGAGCTCGAGAAGATGCGGGAGCAGGTGCAGAATGTCGAGTGACGGCCGCCCGTCGACCGGCTCAGGGCGCCCCGAGCATGTCGAGGGGCGCGGCCTGCTCTTCATCGTCTCGGCGCCCTCTGGCGCCGGCAAGACGACGATCGTGGAGACGCTGGTGGCGCGGACGCCGAATCTCAGAATGTCACGGTCTTACACCTCGCGTGCCGCGCGCCCCGGTGAAGCCGACGGCGTAGACTATAATTTTGTGAAGCGCGACCGGTTCGAGGCGATGGTCGCGGCGGGGGAGTTCCTGGAGTGGGCCGAACTGTTCGGCAACCTCTACGGGACCGGCGCGGCCGACACCGATCGACTCCTCGCCTCGGGGCAGGACGTGGTGCTGGTCATCGACGTGCAGGGCGCGCGGCAAGTCCGCACCCGCGGCCTGGCGTCCGCGGCCGTGTTCATCATG